>JAXDMB010000200.1:0-2636 GCA_034666325.1 Vulcanimicrobiota bacterium | reverse complement strand
GCTCGACCGCTTCGCCGAGGACGTGCGCCGGGAAAGCTTTTGCGTGCTGCGCGGGCACCTCGACCGCGAGCTTCTGCGCGCGTGGGCCGACGCGTTCCGGCCGCTGCTGGAAGCGAACGTCAAGACGGCCGCGGACGATCCCAATCGCGGGCCGCAGCGTTTCTACGTCACGCTGCCGTTCACGGGCGTGTTCGCGGACCCGCGCATCGTGTTCGATCCCGACGTGCTCGCGGTGTGTTCGCGGCTCGTGGGCGACGACATGGTGATGTGCCAGCTCGCGACCGACACGCCGCTGCGCGGTTCGGAATACCAGGACGTGCACCGCGATTCGCCGGGACTGTTTCCGGAGTGGGACGTGCAGACGCCGCCGTATCAGCTCGCGGTGAACTTCGCGCTCGTCGACGTCACCGAAGAGAACGGGCCGACCGAGATCGCGCGCGGCACGCACATGCTCGCGAAAGAAGACGGGATGGAGCGCATCGCGCGCGGCGAGGCCGTGCTCGAGCCGCAAACGCTGCAGCTCGGCGACGTCGTGATTCGCGACGTGCGGCATCTGCACCGCGGCACGCCGAACCGCACCGACGTTGCGCGGCCGATGGTGGTGATCGGCTTCTCGCGCAAGTGGCTGCGCCGGCCGGAGGTGTCGGTGCGCGTGCCGCGGTCGAGCTGGGACGCGCTGGACGAGGCGCAGCGCCGCCTGCTTCGGTTCGAGGCCGTGGTACCCGACGCCGAGGCGGCGGTCGCCGAGGAGCGCTATCGCGCGTTCGCCTACTAGCGCCGCAGCGAAACCGTCGCAGCGGCACCGGCGTCTTTGCGGACGATGTCTGCTCTTTTCTCCCCATTGAGCCTGCGCGGCGTGACGCTGCGCAACCGGGTCGTCGTGTCGCCGATGTGCGAGTACTCGTCCACGGACGGGTTCGCGGACGACTGGCACGTGGTGCACCTCGGCAGCCGTGCCGTCGGCGGTGCGGGGCTGGTGCTCACCGAGGCGATCGCGGTGACGGCGGACGGCCGCATCTCGCCGGAAGACCTCGGTATCTGGAAAGACGAGCACATGGCGGTGCTCGAGCGCATCGCGCGCTTCGTGAACGGCCAAGGCGCGGAGTTCGGGACGCAGCTCGCGCACGCCGGGCGCAAGGCGTCGACGAAGCGGCCGTGGGACGGCCACGGCGCGGTGTCGCCGGAGGAGGGCGGATGGACGCCGCTCGCGCCGACGAACGAGCCGTTCGATCCGACGTACCCGGTGCCCGAAGCGCTCGACGAAGACGGGATCGCGCAGATCATCGCGGCGTTCGCGGACGGCGCGCGGCGAACGCTGGACGTCGGCGGCACCGTGATCGAGATCCACGCCGCGCACGGCTATCTCGCGCATCAGTTCTTGTCGCCGCTGGTCAACACGCGCACCGATCGCTGGGGCGGATCGTTCGAGAACCGCACGCGGTTCGCGCGCGAAGTGGTGCGCGCGGTGCGCGGCGTGTGGCCCGAGCGGCTGCCGCTGTTCGTGCGCGTGTCGGCGACGGATTGGGTTGAAGGCGGCTGGGACATCGAGCAGACGGTGGAGCTCGCGCGCCTGCTGCGCGGTGACGGCGTCGATTTGATCGACACGAGCTCGGGCGGCGCGGTGCCGGTGCCGCCGGGGACGATTCCGGTAGGGCCGCTGTATCAGACGCCGTTCGCGGAGCGGATTCGCCGCGATGCCGGCATCGCGACCGGCGCTGTGGGGATGATCACCGAACCGGCGGATGCGGAGGCGATCGTCGCCGACGGACGCGCGGATCTCGTCGTGATCGCGCGCGAGTTGCTGCGCGATCCGTACTGGCCGCTGTTCGCGGCGCGCGCGCTGGGCGCGGACGTCGCGTGGCCGCCGCAGTACCAGCGCGCGGTGGGCAACCGCGCGACGATGCGCGTTCCCGCGCGCGTGTAGCGATCGCCTCGAGCTCGTACACAGGGCGGTCTACCGGCGGTTCGAAAGACGCATCGGATGCGTAGCGAGCGCCGGTAGCGATGTCGCCCGTGGTCCTTTGGTGCATGCTCGCGATCGCCGTCGACATCGGCCTCGCGCGGATGGGCTACGGGCTCGTGCTTCCGGCGATTCGCGGCGACATCTCCGACTCGTACGCCGCGTTCGGATTGGTCGCGACGCTGCACTTTGCGGGCTATCTGCTCGGATCGCTCGCGGCGCCGGTGCTGCTGCGCTACGATCCGACGGCTCGCATGAGCGCGGCGTGGTCGCATGCGCTCGTGGCCGCGTGCCTCGTCGCATCCGCGTTCGCGATCAGCTTGCCGCAGCTGGCTGCCGCGCGTGCGCTCATGGGCGTCGCGTGCGGCGTCGGCGTCGCCGCGGTGGTGACGGGCGCGCTGGAACGCGTCGCTCCGCAGGCGCGGGCCGGCGTGAGCGGGCGCATCTGGGCCGGCGCTGCGGTCGGACTGATTCTCTCCGCGCCCGCGACGCCGTGGCTGCTCGCGGGTGCCGGGCGCTGGCGCATCGCGACGCTGCTCGTGGCGGCGCTGAGCGCGGCCGTCGCCGTGGGACTCGCCGCGGCGTTCTCCGCGCGCGTGCCCGATCGTGATGCGCCCGCCGTGGCCGAGACGCCGTTTCGTCTGCGCGATTTGCTGGACGCGAAGCGCTACTTGCT
>JAXDMB010000199.1:0-14289 GCA_034666325.1 Vulcanimicrobiota bacterium | reverse complement strand
GGCTCGGCTACGTGCTCACCGACCGCGCGCGGGCCGCGGCGCACGAGCTCGGGATGACGAGCGCGATCTCCGCCCTGCAGCACGACGGGAGCGTCGCGCGCGCGCTCGCGGCAAACGCCGTCGTGTTCCGCCGCTACGCCGTGTTCGGCAAGGAGCTGTCGTGAACATTACCGAGATCCTCCGCGCGCGCACCGCCGCGCACGCCGGCCGCGTCGCGCTCATCGACGCGGCCACGGGCCGCACGATGACGTACGCGCAACGGGACGCGGCGAGCGCGCGCGCCGCGGCCGCGCTGCGGGCGCGCGGCTTGCGTCCCGGCGACACCGTGCTCATCCTGCACCCGGTTGCACCGGAGCTCTACGCCGCGCTGATCGGCACGCTGCGCGCCGGGCTCGTTCCCGCGATCCCGCCGCCGGGCGCGGGCCGCGCCGCGCTCGCACGGTGCGCCCGCACGTACCCGCCGCACGCGGTGCTCCTCGGCGGCATCGGCTGGGCTGCGCTTGCGACGGTCCCGGATTTGCGCCACGCGCAACGCTCGTCCACAGCGGCGACGCCGTTCGCATACGACGTGCTGCACGCGAACGCCGCGGAAAGCGGCGACATCGAACGGTGCGGCGATGAAGTTGCGGCGATGCTCACGTTCACGTCCGGGAGCACGGGCGAATCGAAGGCGCTGGTCCGCTCGCACGGCGTCGCACGCGCGCAAGTCGAGTCGCTCGCAGCGGCGCTTGCCTTCCGCGACGCACCTTTTTCCGATCTGGACGGCGCGATTTCACTGTGCACCATGCCGATGGTGCTGCTGGCGGAGCTGGCCGCCGGCGCGACGTGCCTGCTGCCGGGAATCGATCTCCGCCGGCCCGCGCACGTCGACGCGGCGTTGCTTGCCGAGCGCATGCGCTCGTACGGCGTCGAACGCATCGTCGCGTCGCCGGCGCTGCTGGCGAACCTCGTTACCGCCTTGCGCGAACGCGGGAAAACGCTGCCTGCGCTGCGGCTGATCGCATCCGGCGGCGCGCCCGTGATGCCGCCGCTTGCGGACGCACTCGGCGCCGTCGCACCGCAGGCGCGCGTTCGTGCGGTCTACGGCAGCACGGAGGCGGAACCGATCGCGCTGCTCGACACGGCCGACGTCGCTCCGTCCGATCACGACGCGATGCGCGCGGGCGCCGGACTGCTGGCCGGGGTTCCGTGCGCACCGGGGACGGTTGCCGTCGTCGCGTCGCGGCGCGGCGCGGTGTACGGCCCGTTCACGGAGGAGCACGCCGTCGAGCGCCGTTCGCTGCCCCCGTATGCGGTCGGCGAGATCGTCGTCTCCGGACCGCACGTCGTGCCGCACTATCTCGACCGCACCGACGACGCGGCGACGAAGATCCGCGCCGGCACGCGCATCTGGCACCGCACCGGCGACCTCGGCTCGTTCGACGAACGCGGCCGCTTGTGGCTCGCGGGCCGCGCGAACGGCGCGATCGACGACGCGCGCGGAACGATCGAGCCGCTGCGCGTCGAGTGCGCGCTCGCGTATCTCCCCGGCATCGTGCGCAGCGCGCTCGCCGCCGCGGACGGCGCGCGCGTGCTGGTGATCGAGCCGCTCGCGAGCGCGCGCATCGACGAGCGCGCCGTCCGCGCCGCGGTCGCGTTCGCGCAGATCGACCGCGTCATCATCGCGCCGGTCCCGGTCGATCCGCGCCACAACGCGAAGGTCGACTATCCGGCGCTGCACCGTCTCGTCCGCCGGCACGCGCGTGCAGCCTGACGCGCGCGACGCGCTCGCGCGCTATGACGACGCGCTTCGTCGCTGCGACGCGCTGCTGCTGCGCGATGACGAGACGATCCACGCGCGCGGCGGGACGATGTTTTTCGGCCACGGCCGTCCCACGCAGCGCGCCGTGCTCCTCTTGCACGGGCTCACCGCGAGCCCGATGCAGTGCGACGCGCTCGCACGAAGCCTGCACGCGAGCGGCGACACGGTGCTCGTCCCACGGCTTCCGGGACACGGTGCGCGGGACCGCCTCACGACCCAGTTGCGGGAGCTGCGCGCCCAGCATCTCATCGCAGCTGCCGAGGAAGCGCTGGCGATCGCGCGCGGCCTCGGGACTTCGGTGATCGTCGCGGGGTTCTCGCTCGGCGGCTTGCTGACGGCGTGGCTCGCGCAGCACCACCATGTGGATCACGCGGTCGCGATCGCACCGTTTCTCGGCGTGTCGTGCGTTCCGTGGCGCGCGACGGCCGCGTTCGCCGGCGCGCTGCGCGCGCTGCCCAACATGTTCCTGTGGTGGGATCCGGTCCGCCGCGAGCGCTTGATGCCGGATCACGGCTACCCGCGCTATCCGACCCACGCGATCGCCGAGGCGCTCGCCATCGCGACCACGCTCGCCGGCTTGGCGCGCATGACCGCGCCGGCCACGCGGCGCATCACGATCGTCACCAACGCGAGCGAGACCGCGGTCAACAACGCCGCGGCGCACGACCTCGCGCGCGCCTGGAGCGCGCACGGCGCCGGCGCGGTGCAGCTGCGCAGCATCAGCGGCTTGCCACCCTCACACGACATCATCGAACCGCTGCGGCCGGGCACGTACGCGCGCCGCGCGTATCGCACGCTGCTTCCGATCTTGCACGGCAAGCACGCAGCCGCCACTCCCGGCGAAGCGCGGTAGAGAGGCACGTTCCGCCGTTACGAAGTCGTCAGATGCGCTCGATGAACGACGCGATGCGGTCCAGCACGATCTCGGGGGTTTCGCGGTGCGGGCTGTGACCGGCTCCCGTGACGAGCAGCGTCTCGCTGCTCGCCACGCGCGCCGCGATCGAGTCGAGCTGCGCGGTGGTGCCGTAGTCGTCCGCGTCACCTTGGATCAGCAGCACCGGACAGCGGACGCGCTCCGCGTATCGCTCGATGTTCCAGGCGCGAAAGCGAGGGTCGAGCCAGATGTCGTTCCAGCCGTAGAACGTCGCGTCCGCGTCCGCGTGATGGCGCGCGAGCTTCGCCGGGAGATCCGTCGTCGCGTACGCGGTCTTCGCGCCGGCGATGCTGGTCACGCTGACGTCTTCCACGAACACGTGCGGCGCCTCGAGCACGAGCGCGCGCACCGCCTCGGGACGCGCGCCCGCGCAGATGAGCGCGATCGACGCGCCGTCGCTGTGCCCGAATAGAACCGGCCGTTCGATCCCGAGCGCGGCGAGCAGCGCCGGCAGCACGATCTCGCCTTCGTCGTGCATGTAGTCCGGCTCGCGTTTCTCGCGCAGCACGTCGGAACGGCCGTAGCCGTAACGCGAGTACGCCACGACGGTGCAGCCGGTGCGCTCGCACAGCCGCAGCGGAAAATCGCGCCACAGCGACACCGAGCCGAGGCCTTCGTGCAGCATCACGATCGCCGGCCGCCCGGGATCGCCGTCCCAGCGCACGACCTCGAGCCGTTTGCCGTCGACGAGGACCTCGCGTACGAACGGCTCGCGCGTCACTTCGCTTCGCGTGCGCGCAGGACGTGGCGCTGGATCTTTCCGGTCGCCGTCTTCGGCAGATCGTTCACGAACTCGACCCAGCGCGGGTACTTGTACGGCGCGAGCCGGCTCTTCACGTGCGCTTTGAGCACGTCGACGAGCTCGTCGCGCGGCTCGACGCCGGGCTTGAGCACGACGAAGGCTTTCGGCTTGATCAGCTCTTGTTCGTCCTCGACGCCGATCACCGCCGCTTCGAGCACGTCCTCGTGCGCGACGAGCGCCGACTCCACCTCGCTCGGCGACACCCAGATGCCGCTCACCTTGAGCATGTCGTCCACGCGCCCGCAGTAGACGTAATACCCGTCCTCGTCCTGGCGGTACTTGTCGCCGGTGCGCGTCCATTCGCCGCAGAACGTGCGCCGCGATTTCTCGCGGTTGTTCCAATAGTGCGTCGCGGACGTCTCACCGCACACCTCGAGCTCGCCGAGCTCCCCGGGCGCCACCTCACGGCCGTCTTCGCCGATGATCCGCACGTTGTAGCCCGGGACCGGCAAGCCGGTCGTGCCGTACTTCACCGCGCCGGGGCGATTGGAGACGAAGATGTGCAGCATCTCGGTGGAGCCGATGCCGTCCACGATCTCCACGCCGAAGCGCGCGGTCCAGTTCTTGCCGATCTCCTCGGGCAGCGGCTCGCCGGCTGACGTGCACAGGCGCAGCGCGACCTGCTCGCGCGCGGGCAGATCGGGATGCACGAGCAGCGCACCGAACAGCGTGGGAACGCCGCAGAAGATCGTCGCGCCGCGCTCGCGCAGGATCGCGCTGACCGCATCGGGCGTCGCGCGCGTGGAGTGCAACACCGCAGTCGCCCCGACCGACATCGGAAACGACAGCCCGTTGCCCAGGCCGTATGCGAAGAACAGCTTCGCTGCGGAGAACACGACGTCGTCCTCACCCATGCCGAGCACGCCCTGCGCGAACAGCTCCGCTGTGCGGATCATGCTCGTCTGCACGTGCACCGTGCCCTTCGGTTTGCCGGTCGAGCCGGACGAATACAGCCAGAAGCAAACGTCGTCGGGACGCGTCGGCGCGGCGTCCGCAACCGGCGTCGCGCGCTCGAGCAGCGCGGCGAGCACCGGATGGCGCGCGTCGCCGGCGAGCGTCCCGCGGGGATCGGACACGATGAAGCGCCCGGTCCAGCTCGCGAGCCGCGCGGCTTCTTCATACGCCGGCAACAGCTCGGCCGACACGACCGCCGCTTTCGCGCGGCTGTCCGCGAGGATGAACGCGTAGTCGAGCGGCTGGAACAGCGTGTTCACGGGGATCGGCACGATGCCGGCTTTTATCGCGCCCAGAAACACCGTCGGAAAGTCGATCGTGTCGAGCAAGCCGAGGACCACGCGCTGCTCGGGTTCCAGCCCCAGCTCGCGCAGCGCGCCCGCGCAGCGGTCGACGCGACCGGCGAGCTCGCCGTACGTGTACGAACCCTGCTCGTCGATGAACGCCGTCTTGTCCGTGCGGCCCGGCAGGTTGCGCTCGAGCAAATCGGCGGCGGCGTTGTAGAACGCGGGCGCGCTTGCGCGAACGGTCGGCTCGGCGGCGATCATGAGGAACCTCCGGGAACGGCACGGCGAAACGGCCTGGACTTCCGGGCCGCTCAAGCATTATAGTGCATGTACGTGGTTTCGCAAGCGTGATAGTGCATTCAACGGGTCCGGACGACGAAGCCGGCTTCCTCGCCGCGCTGGGTGACCGGGTGCGCGAGCTGCGCGCGCGGCGCGGGATGACGCGCAAGATCCTCGCCAAGGACTCCGGCGTGTCGGAGCGTTATCTCGCCCAGCTCGAGACAGGCCAAGGCAACGCGTCGCTCTCGATCCTGCGCCGGATCGCCCGCGCGCTCGACGTGCCGCTCGAATCGCTGATCGCGGACGCGCCCGAGCCCGCGGCCGACCTCACCCACGCCACCGAGCTGCTGCGCCGCCTCGGGCCCGAGCAGCTCGCCGAAGCCCGGTCGATGCTGCTCCGGGCGTTCGGGGACGCCGACGCCGCGACGCGCGCGGGCCGGATCGCGCTGATCGGCCTGCGCGGGGCGGGCAAGACCACGCTGGGCGCGCGGCTCGCGGAGCGCCTCGCCGTCCCGTTCATCGAGCTCGACCGCGAGATCGAGCGTGAGAGCGGCGTCTCGCTCGCGACGATCTTCGACTTCTACGGACAGGCGGGGTTCCGGCGCATGGAGCGCCGCTGTCTGGAGCGCGTGCTCGAGGAGCACCCCCGCTTCGTGCTGGCGACCGGCGGCAGCATCGTGTCCGAGCCCGCGACGTTCGAACGCCTGCTGGCGGCATGCTGGACCGTGTGGCTGCGGGCCGCGCCGGCCGAGCACATGGAACGGGTGGTCGCCCAAGGAGACATGCGCCCGATGGCTGGGAACCACGAGTCGATGGCCGATCTCCAGCGCATCCTCAGCGGTCGCGAGCCGCTCTACCGCCGCGCCGACGCCGAGGTCGACACGAGCGGCAAAACCCCCGCGAACGCGCTGGAGACGCTGCTGGCCTCGCTGCCGCACCCGGCCCGGGCTTGATCAGCGCGCCGACCGCGCTGCACCCCGCCGCGAGCCGCGGATACGGTGTGCGGCGAGGGCGTGCACGTCGGCGCGAACGCCGTCTGCCGCGAAGGCACGACGGTCGGGAGCTACGCCCTGGTCGGGATCGGCGCCGTGGTGGTGCGGGACGTCGCTCCCGGAGACCGCGTGGCCGGCAACCCGGCACGTCCGCTTGCATCGAAAAAAGCACCATAATGCTTGCGATGCGAGCCGCTCATGCAGTATAGTTCATAAACGATGCTTGCCACCGACCCCGTGGCCGAGTCCGGCCTGGTCACGTTCGACACCGCGCCCGAGCGCTACCGGCACTGGAAGCTGAGCGTGGACGGGCGGGTCGCGACGCTCGCGCTCGACGTGGACGAGGACGCCGGTATTCGCCCCGGCTACAAGCTCAAGCTGAACTCGTACGACCTCGGCGTCGACATCGAGTTTCACGACGCGCTGAACCGTATTCGCTTCGAGCATCCGTCCGTCGCGTGCGTGGTCGTGACGAGCGCGAAGGATCGGTCGTTCTGCGCGGGCGCGAACATCTACATGCTCGGCACGTCGTCCCATCAATGGAAAGTGAACTTCTGCAAGTTCACCAACGAGACGCGCAACGGCATGGAAGACTCCAGCCGTCACGACGGGCTGCGCTTCGTCGCGGCGGTGAACGGCGCGTGCGCGGGCGGCGGCTACGAGATCGCGCTCGCGTGCGACGAGATCCTGATGATCGACGACCGCTCCACGGTCGTGAGCTTGCCGGAAGTGCCGCTGCTCGGCGTGCTGCCGGGCACCGGCGGGCTGACGCGCGTGGTCGACAAGCGCCGCGTGCGCCGCGACATCGCGGATCTGTTCTGCACGAACGCGGACGGCGTGCGCGCCGAGCGCGCGAAGGCGTGGAAGCTCGTCGACGCGATCGCGGCCCCGTCGGAGTTCGGCGCGCTCGTGCGCGAACGAACCGCGGCGCACGTCGCGGCGTCGCCGCGTCCGGCGAACGCGCACGGCATCGCGCTGCGCCCGCTGCGCCGCACCATCGACGAGCACGGCTATCACTATGCGAACGTGGACGTCGCGCTCGACCGCGAGCAGCGGACCGCGACGGTCACCGTGCGCGCGCCGCAGGGTGCGCAGCCCGACACGCCGGACGCGATCGCCGCGGCGGGTGACGCGTGGTGGCCGCTCGCGCTCGCGCGCGAGCTCGACGACGCGATCCTCATGCTGCGGACCAACGAGCCGGAGCTCGGGCTGCTGCTGCTGCGCACGCAAGGCGACGCGGAAGCGGTTCTGGCCGTCGACCGCACGCTGCTCGCGCACGGCGAGCACTGGCTCGTGCGCGAGACGATCGGCCTGCTGCGCCGCACGCTCGCGCGTCTCGACGTGACGTCGCGCTCGCTCTATGCGATCGTCGACCGCGGCTCGTGCTTCGCCGGAACGCTGCTGGAGCTCGCGCTCGCAGCCGACCGCACGTACATGCTCGCGCTTCCGGACGATGCGGAGAACGCGCCGGCGATCGCGCTGTCCGCGGTGAACTTCGGCACGTATCCCGTGGTCAACGGGCTCTCGCGCTTGGACACGCGGTACGACGGCGACCCGCGCGCGCTCGCCGCTGCGAAAGCCGCCGCCGGTTACCGCTATCGCGCGGAAGACGCGCTCGAAGCCGGCCTCGTGACCGTCGCGCCCGACGACCTCGACTGGGACGACGAGATGCGCCTCGCGGTCGAAGAGCGCGCGTCGCTCTCGCCCGACGCGCTGACCGCGATGGAAGCGAACCTGCGTTTCCCCGGCCCTGAGACGCTCGAGACGAAGATCTTCGGGCGGCTCTCGGCCTGGCAGAACTGGGTGTTCTACCGCCCCAACTCCACCGGCGAGCGCGGCGCGCTCAAGATCTTCGGCACCGGCTCACGCCCTGAATTCGACGAGAAGCGAGTATAACCACCGTGTCCATCGACTACGCGGAACGCATCCCCAACAACGTCGAGCTCTCGACGAACCGCACGCTGCAGCGCGCGCTCGAGCAATGGCAGCCGGCCTTCCTCAGCTGGTGGAAGGAGATGGGCCCGACCGATTTCAACGCGGCCGACGTCTACCTGCGCACCGCGATCTCCGTCGACACGAAGGGCTGGGCGCACTACGACTACGTGCGCATGCCGGATTACCGCTGGGGCATCTTTCTCGCGGAACCGGAGCACGACCGGCGCGCCGGTTTCGGCGACGACTACGGCAACCCGGTGTGGCAGCAAGTTCCGGGCGAGTACCGCAGCACGCTGCGCCGGCTCATCGTCACGCAAGGCGACACGGAGCCCGCGTCGGTGGAACAGCAGCGTCTGCTCGGCCACACCGCCCCCTCGCTGTACGACCTGCGCAATCTCTTCCAAGTGAACGTGGAAGAAGGCCGCCATCTGTGGGCTATGGTGTACCTGCTGCACGCGTACTTCGGCCGCGACGGCCGCGAGGAAGCGGAAGAGCTGCTGGAACGCCACTCCGGCGACGCCGACAAGCCGCGCATCCTCGGCACGTTCAACGAGCCGATCAGCGACTGGCTGTCGTTCTTCATGTTCACGTTCTTCACCGACCGCGACGGCAAGTTCCAGTTGAAATCGTTCGCGGAGTCGAGCTTCGACCCGCTCGCGCGCACGTGCCGCTTCATGCTCACCGAAGAAGCGCACCACATGTTCGTGGGCGACACGGGCATCTCGCGCGTCACGAAGCGCACGCTCGAGGTGATGAACGAGCTCGGCACCGACGATCCCGAAGCCGTCCGCCGCGCGGGCGCGATCGACTTCCCGACGCTGCAGCGCTACTTGAACTTCTGGTTCAGCTCGTCGCTCGATCTGTTCGGCTCCGAAGCGTCGTCCAACGCGGCCGCGTACTTCGCGCAGGGCATCAAAGGCCGCCCCGACGAGAAGAAATACGACGACCACGTCGTGCGCGACGCGTCGATCGATCTCGAGCTGCCGGACGGCGCCGGCGGACTGCGCATCGAGCGCGTTCCGCTGCGCAACGCGATGAACGAGGTCGTGCGCAACTCGTACGCGGAGGACTGCATGCGCGGTCTCGGGCGCTGGAACAAGCTCATCGAGGCGTCGGGCCACGCGTTCCGCTTCACGCTGCCGAGCACGCGCTTCCGGCGCACGATCGGCAACTGGTCGGGCGTGCCGACGGATCCGGCCGGACGGCTCATCTCGCAGGCGGAGTACGACGCGAACATCGCGTCGTGGCTGCCCAGCGAGAGCGACCGCGCGTTCATCTCGTCGCTGATGCAGCGCGTGGTCGAGCCCGGCAAGATGGCGGCGTGGATCGCGCCGCCCGAGAAGGGCATCAAAGACCGCCCCGTCGACTACGAATACGTCCGGCTTGCCTGAGGCGCGCAACGCGATCCGCGGCCGGACGCACGTGACGCGCACGCGCGTGCGCTTCGGCGAGACCGACGCCGCGGGAATCGTGTTCTATCCGACGTTCTTCGCGTGGTTCGACGCCGGCATGACCGGCTTGCTGCGCAGCACGGCCGGCGGCAACGCGATGCACGACGCGCACGGCCGGCCGCGCCTGCCCGTGCCGATCGTCGAGAGCGGCGCACGTTTTGTCACGCCGTTGTACTACGACGACCCGATCGCGATCCGCTCGACGATCGTGGAACTCGGAACGAGCACGTTTCGTATCGAGCACGTCGTGCTGCGCGGCGACGATGAAGTGGCGCGCGGTTTCGAGGTGCGCGTGCTGATCGGTAACGACGGCGGGCGCATCGCCGCGGTCGCGCTTCCGCCCGATCTCCGCGCCGCGCTCGCCGACGGCAGCGCGTCGGAAGACGAGGTTGCGTGACCCGGCTCGTCGATATACAAACTCCATTCCGCCCCAAACCCGCAACGGAGCTCGCCACATGATCTCTCGTCGTTCGCTTTTGGCAGGCGGTGCCGCCGCGGCAGCCGCCGCGTCCGTTCCGCGCTTCACGCTTGCCGCAGGCAATGCCGCGACCGTGAAGATCGGTTTCATCGACTCGTACAGCGGCGTGTTCTCGGACATCGCCGCGCTGCACAAGATCGGCGCGGAGCTCGCGCTCGCCGACATGAACGCGAAGGGCCGCGTGAAGTTCGAGTTCGCCTATGCGGACGACAACTCCAAGCCCGCCGTCGCCGGAACGGAAGCGCGCCGGCTCGTCAGCCAGGAAGGCGCCGACGTGCTGTTCGGGCTCACGTCGTCGGCGAACGGCCTCGCGATGACGGCGCTGATGAACCAGCTCGGCA
The DNA here is from genome assembly GCA_034666325.1 of Vulcanimicrobiota bacterium. Classification (GTDB taxonomy): domain Bacteria; phylum Vulcanimicrobiota; class Vulcanimicrobiia; order Vulcanimicrobiales; family Vulcanimicrobiaceae; genus Vulcanimicrobium. The sequence goes on along the minus strand of JAXDMB010000199.1, from coordinate 4,035 downwards.
CGTTCATGCTCGAGCTGGGACCGCAAGACTCGTCGATCACGGGCGAAAAAGCCGGGAAGCTCGTCTACCGTTTCTCGCCCAACAACCGCATGATGCTCAAGACGCTCGCGACGCGCGTGCTCGCGCTCGGCAAGAAATGGTACTTCATCCAAGCCGACTACGCGTTCGGCAAGGACGCGTACTCGGAACTGTCCGGGATTCTGGCGCGCGCCGGCGGTACCGAGGTCGGGCACGACATCGTCCCGCTCGGCACGAGCGACTTCTCGTCGAACCTCACCAAGGCGCGCAACAGCGGCGCCGACGTGCTCGTGCTCGCGAACAGCGGGCTCGACGCGGCGAACGCGTGCAAGCAGTTCGTCGATTTCAGCCTGGGCGCGAAGATGAAGCTCGCCGGCATCAACCTCGAGGACTTCTACTACAAGGCGGTGCCGCTCGACCGCATCGCCGGCACGACGTTCCCCGTCGCGTGGACGCCGACGTGCTCGGACTCCGCACGCCGTCTCGCGGCGCGGCTCAAGAGGAACATCCATGGGCCGATCTCGTGGCGGCACCAGTTCGGGTACGTCGGCGCGACGGCGCTGATGAACCGCATCCTCGAAGCGCGCACGACCGATGCCGGCAAGCTGGCGGCGGCGTTCGAGAACTACTCGTTCGACGCCGCGAAACCGAGCCACGCGCGGTTCAACGCCTGGGATCACCAGCTCACGCAGGACATCTTCGCAGGCTCGGTCGTCAGCACGAAGACGTTCGGGCGCACGGAGTTCATGTTCGACATCGTCGGCGAGGTCGCGGCGGCGGACGCCGACGGCGGCCCGAACACGCCGTGGGCGAACGCGGCGAAGTCCGCGATCGCCAGCCAGACGGTCACCGCGCGCCCGAACTACACGCCCAAGACGTTCTGACGGCGCGCGTCAGTCGGCGGGCTGGTTGCGAGCGGGCACCCAGCCTTTGCCGGCGCACAGCGGGTCGATCGCGCCGTCCGTGAACCCGGTGCCGTGGCAGCGAATGCACTCGTCCACGCCGGACGGCAGAATGCGCGGCGGCGGTCCGAGCGCGACCGGCTGCTTGAAGAACGCGTACCACGAGTACGCGAGCAGCGCGGCGATTCCGACGTCGACGATCTCGCCGACCACGGGCAGCAGCAGCTCGGGGATCATGATCGCGATCCCGGCGATCGTGAGCACCATGCGCGGCCGGAAGCCGGGCCGCGCTCCGACCGGCGTGCGGTCGCGGGCGTCCGCTTCCAACGTGCGCGCGCCGCGCCGGAACACCGGTTCGGGGATCCGGCGGCGCGAGCGCGCCCGGACGAACAGGAACACGAGCGTCAGGGCGGTCGCGCAGATCGCCAGCGTCGAGTAGAAGATGTAGTGGGCGGCGTCGTCGGTCATCGGGCGTTCGTATCTCGGTCGTCTCTTGGTACTCGCACGGATCGTTCGGGCCGGGCGCGAAGTGCGCGTGAATGCATCTCGATCCGTCGCTTCTGCTCTTTGTACCGGCCGATCGCCCCGAGCGTTTCGGAAAAGCGCTCGGATCCGGCGCGACCGGGGCGATCCTCGATCTGGAGGACGCGGTCGCGCCGGACCGCAAGGCGTTCGCGCGCGATCAGGTGCGCGCGTTTCTCGACGCGCACGACGACCTGGGCCGCGTCGCCGTCCGGATCAACCCGCCGGAGACGCCGGACGGCCGCGCGGACCTCGCGATGCTGGCGGGCACTCGCCGCATCGGCGCGGTCGTCGTGCCGAAAGTCGGCGACGTGCGCGACTGCGCGCGCGTGTCCGACGCGGCCGGCGATCTGCCGCAGATCGTCCTCATCGAGTCGGCGCGCGGCCTCGCGCACTGCGAGTCGATCGCCGAAGCGTCGCACGTGCTCGCGCTCGCGTTCGGGCCGTACGACCTCGCCGCGGAGCTGGGCGGCACGAGCGACGCGGACGTGATGGACCCGCACCGCGCGCGCATGCTCGTCGCCGCGCGCGCAGCCCAGCGCTGGGCGATCGACGGCCCGTCGCGCGAGTACGGCGACGCGACGATCCCCGCGCGCGATGCCGAGCGCGCCCGCCGCATGGGCTATGACGGCAAGCTGCTGATCCACCCCGCGCAGCTCGCGCCGGTGCGCGCCGCGTTCACGCCGTCAGCCGAGGACGTCGCATACGCGCGCCGCGTGGTTGAGGCCGCGCAGCGCTCCAACCCCGCCGTGCTGGACGGCACGATGATCGACCCGCCGATCGTCACGGCAGCGGAACGCATCCTGAGCCGCGCGGGCTCGTAGAAACTAGGGCGCGCCGAATGCGCCGGATTTCGCCGGCGGCCCTCCGGATCGCCCGTCAGCGACTGCGATCCCGCCATGCCTTGCGGATGTAGTCGTACGCAGGCTCCGCACATCCGCCAGCGGGCGCGGGCGATCCCCGGCTGTCATGCCGGCGCTACGCCGGGAGGATCGCGTCGCGCGGGTCCTTGTCGCGCTTGTACACCATGAACGTGCGCTCGTACGCGATGATCGTCTCGCCGCGCTGGTTCACGCCGGTCGTGCGCGCGGTGACGATGCCGACGTCGGCGCGGGAGCTCGACTCGCGCTTGGCGAGGATCTCGCTGGACGCGTACATCGTATCGCCGACGAACACGGGATTCGGCAGCTTCACGTCGTTCCACTGCAGGTTCGCCATCACGTGTTCGCTCAAGTCCGAGACCGAAAGCCCGACGGCGAGCGAGAGCGTGAAGCACGAGTTGACGAGGATCTTTCCGAACGGCGTCTTGCTCGCCAGGTTCTCGTCGAAATGGATCGGGTTCGTGTTGAGCGTCAGCATCGTGAAGAGCGTGTTGTCGGTCTCCGTCACGGTGCGCCCGAGGCGGTGGCGGTACACGTCGCCCACCTCGAAGTCTTCATAGTACCGTCCGCGCCAGCCCTCTTTGATCATACGGATTCGGCTTCGCCGAACCCGGCGCGTCCGGCCTTCGCCCGAACGGGCGGGCTCGTTCTAGAGTCCGGGAACGCGCGGGCCCCAGCCGCCGAAGGGGGTCGCGTCCGCGCCCGTCGGGCGGGCCAGAGTTCGCACCGGGCGCGCCGGCTCCGGGCGGTGTGTCGTCGTCTTCATGCCCGTATGTACGTCCCGGCGAGCGATGAGTTTCGCGCGTCGTGCAGGTACGCGGCGAACTGCGCTTCGGGCATCGGCGGCGCGTACGCGAAGCCTTGCGCGTGCAAGCACCCGGCGCCGAGCAGATATGTCGCCTGCTCCGCGGTTTCAACGCCTTCGGCGATCGTCGTGAAGCCGTAGCGCTTCGCGATGCCGATCACCGCTTCGACGATCGCGGCGTCGTGCGGATCGCCGGGCACGCCGGCGGTGAACGTGCCGTCGATCTTGAGCACGTCGACCGGCAGACGCTTGAGGTGTGCGAACGACGAGTAGCCCGTTCCGAAATCGTCGAGCGCGATCGCGAGCCCCGCTTCGCGCAGCGCGGCGACGGTGCGCATCGTCGCGTGCACGTCACGCATCGCGATCGACTCCGCGATCTCGACGCCCACACCGTGCAGGTCGTCTCCGAGCTCGTGCATGCGGTGCACCAGCGCGGGATCGTTCAGCTCGATCGCCGACAGGTTGAACCACATCCGGAACGCAGGGTCGCGCATGCGCCATGGCCGCGACGCGCGCACGGTCTCGCGCATCACCCACGCGCCGATGGTACCGAGCATCGCGTGATCTTCGGCGAAGGGAACGAAGTCAGCCGGCGAGATCAAGCCGCGCTCGGGATGCTGCCAGCGGATCAGCGCCTCCGCGCCGACCACCCGCCCGGTCGCGATCTCGACGTGCGGCTGGAAGTGCAGCAGGAACTCGTCGCGCACGAGCGCGTGCGCGAGATCGTTCTGCAAGCGGCGCGCGGTGGCGAACGCGTCCTCGACGCGGCGGTCGAAGAACGACCAGCGCGCGCGACCGTTCTCTTTCGCGACGCGCACGGCCGCGTCGGCGCGCGCGAGCAGCCGCTCGAACTGCGTTCCGTCCTCCGGCGACAGCGCGACGCCGATGCTGGCCGTCACCGCGACGC
>JAXDMB010000198.1:0-4712 GCA_034666325.1 Vulcanimicrobiota bacterium | reverse complement strand
TTCGCCGTGCCCTCCTCGTAGGCAGTTCAAAGCGCGTGAAGACGTAAGGAGCGTTCGAAAAACGCAGACGGCGGCGAAGGGGAAGGTGAAGAATTCCGCCTCGACGTTCCGGAATGGTCTCGACAGGTTCAACCTTCCCCTCTTTATCGATGTCGTGCTGGCGGTAGAACGTGCGTGCCGGCACGACTGAATGAGTCTTGCTGGACCTGCCGTATACAGGATGGCGATAGCTGGATTGGTTGGAGGGTGAACGCGTTGAGGCGAATGATCGTGGCGGGGCTCGTTTCGTTAGTCGTCATCACCCCCTGTGCGGCGATGGCCTGCAATTCAGAACAGGCTATAGGCCTTGCTCGTCGGTGCGTCGTGGCAAATGACACCGCAGACAACGGTGCGAAGTCCCTCTATTGTGCTAACGCCGCTCAGGAGTACGGTCTTTGTGCGGCGGAGAACACCGGAAAAGTGCACTACGGCTTCGTGGCGATCGAAGCTCGGATGCTTTCGTTAGCGGGATTCGCCAACTTGGAGGGCGTGCCGTATATCGGTAAGCAGCAACTTCAAAGCGCGAAAGTGCTTGCGCGGTCGGTGCTTGCTTCGAGAACCGCTGAACCAAAAGTTCGAAGAATCGCCCGAAATACGCTCGACGATATCTTAAAAGCACATCGCTAAGAGACAGCTCAACGTCCTACGGAGTCCGGGACGGACGAAGACGCCGCATCGCTGATGGCAAACTTTTCCACGATCGCTTCTTCGAAGCGCATCAATGGCTTGATGCCGCGGGCGACGGAACCGTCCGCCTTTCGGCGTGGGCCTGGGATTCCGACGAGCAGTATCTCGAGTTCTACTATTCGCGAGAGATCCAAGACGCCGCGACGATGGGCTTCTCATTTCCCGTCGACCGCCGGCCGGGAATGCCGAAACCATCGCGCCCGCGAAGCCGGTTGAGAACCCTGGAGGAATTTCGTAGCCATGCCCATGCGCAAGTCCAGCGCTCCGAAGTCCAGCGCACGGCGAAAAGTCGCTCTGAAGATGAGTCGCGCCGTCGTTGAACGGCTTTCGAGCGATGCCGCAGCGAGCAGCGACACGACGGACACGAGTCCGGGAGTCGTCCTGCGCCGTGCCACGGCAAACCTCGACGATCTCAAACGGTCGGTCGATACGAGCGAGTCGCGCTAGCTCGCGCGAACGCAACGCGGGTCGTCGCGCAGCACGCGCTTCATCGAAGCCGGATGCACTGCCAGCCGGTGCGGCGGTCTTATCGGGCGCGGCGCGAAGTTGCCGCCGCAGTTCGGACAGCGGCCGTGCAGCACCGTGTCGACGCATGCCGCGCAGAACGTGCACTCGTACGTGCAGATCATCGCGTCCGCGGCGTCGGGCGGGAGGTCTTTGTCGCAGCATTCGCAGTTCGGGCGCAACTCGAGCATGTCAGGTCGTTCGCTCTTCCGGCGGTAGACTCACCTGCGTACCGGAAGGTGTCTCGTGCGCTGGGGCGGGTGCCGCGGCCGGCGGCTTGAGCGCGGTGCGGTAGCCCGCGTACACCGCGATGCCGTAGAAGAGCAGGTCCATCACGTTGAAGCCGTCGCGCAGCAGCTCGAACGACAGCACCGGCTGGATCAATACGGCTAGCGCCGTGGCGACGATCGGATAGTGCTGGTGCTGCGCGATGACCACGACCGCCGTGAGAATGTTGCCGAGAACGCATCCCAGCAGCGCGACGACGCCGGCCGCGATCCCGTCCGCGCGGTCGCGTCCGCCGCTCAGTATGCGCATTCCGTATCCCGCGAGGATGCCGACGCCGACCGCCATGTAGCCGATCTGAAAATTCGTCGTCGCGGTGATCGCTGCCCATGCGATCGCGCCGAGCACCGCGCCCACGACCGCGCCGATGATGCCGAGCAGCAGTTTCGCGTTCATCGCGTCGCGCTTCCATGCGCGCGCTGCTGAACCCCTGGGCCGCTCGACGGCGCGATGGCACAGCGTTGGAAGAACGCCCAGGCGGAGTAGCCGTGTTCGCTAGTGAAGTGGGCTGCATGGCTGGCAGCATATGAACCGTGCGCTGATCGCATTCGGCGGCCTCATCGTCATCGTGGTCATTATGGCGATGACGCTGGCCGGGACCTATAACCGGTTGGTCACCCTCGACCAGGCGGTCCAGTCACAGTGGGCTCAAGTCGAGAGCGTGTATCAGCGGCGCGCCGACCTCATCCCGAATCTCGTGGCGACGGTCAAGGGTGCGGCGAATTTCGAGAAGGGCACCTATGTCGCCGTTGCCGAGGCGCGCTCCAGAGTGGGCCAGCTCAATCTCGGGAGCGGGGTGCCGAACGATCCCGCCGCGTTCGCGAAGTTCACCGCCGCGCAGGACGGTCTCTCGTCGGCTTTGTCGCATTTGCTCGCGGTCGTCGAAAACTATCCCAATCTCAAAGCCAGCCAGAACTTTGCCGATCTCCAAGCGCAGCTCGAAGGGACGGAAAACCGGATCACCGTCGAGCGCATGCGCTTCAACAAGTCGGCTCAGACCTTCAACACCACGCGCGACTCGTTTCCGACCGTCCTCGTCGCGGGCTTGTTCGGAACGCGCTTCAACGAGAAGACGTATTTCAAATCGCAGCCGGGTTCCGAATCCGCTCCGCAGGTGAAGCTGTAGGGCGATGAGCGCCGTCCGGGGTCTCCTGGCGCTGCTGATGCTGATCGGCCTGGGGACCGCGGTGAACGGCGCCGAGGTTTCCATCCCGCCTTCGCCTGCGCGATGGGCCACCGACACGAGCGGCTTTCTGAAGCCGCAAACCGTTGCTGCGCTCGACGCGCGCCTGCGCGCGTACCAAAGCAGCACCGGGCACCAGGTTCTCGTCTACGTGTCGCCGACGACCGGCGCAACGCCGACCGAAGATTGGACCGTGCGCGCGTTCCGGCGCTGGAAAGTCGGGCGCAAGGGGATGGACGACGGTCTGATCCTCTTCGTCTTTCCGACCGACCGCAAAGTGCGTATCGAAGTGGGCTACGGGCTCGAGCAAACGGTGCCCGACGCGATCGCGGCGCGCATCATCCGCGACACCATCACGCCGAAGCTGCGCGCCGGCCAACCCGACGAAGCCGTGACCGCGGGTGTCGACGCGCTTCTCGGTACGATCGGCGGCGAAGCGCGCGGAACGAGCGCCAAAGCGCAGGGAAAGAACGTCGATGCGCGCGGGACCGACGACGTGCCGCGCCCGCGCGCGGTCGCCGTGCCGGTTGCGACCGACTTTTGGTCGACGCGGACAGGCGAGGTGATCGGGGAGTCAGCCGGTGTGATCTTCGGCCTCCTCATCGCGATCGGAATCATCGTTCTGATCGCGAAGTTGCCGAGTCCGAAAGGGCCGTACATCAGCAGCCGCAGCAGCGGTTTCGGCTGGGGCGCGCTGGTGGGCGGCCTCGTCGGTGGCCTGGCAAGCGGAGGCGGCGGGTTTTCCGGCGGCGGCGGCATGTCGGGCGGGGGAGGAGCGACCGGATCATGGTGAACGCGCGGCTGCACCGGTTCGTCGACAAGAAGCGCGTGCGGGATGCGATCCTTCAGGCGGAAGCGGCGACCGATGCGCCGATCTCGGTTTCCATCGTGCCGCACCTGTCGGGAGACGTGCACGCGGCGGCACTGCGCGATCTCCACCGCCATGGCGTGTCACGCGCGCACGGTCGCGGCGCCGTGCACTTCTTCGTCGTTCCGTCGCGGCGTGAGTTCGCCGTCGTCGGCGACGCCGCCGCGCACGAACGGCTCGGCCAAGAAGCGTGGAACAGCGTGGCGGCGACCGTCGAGCGACATTTTCGTTTGGGCGATCCGACCGCCGGCCTCGTCGCGGGAATCGAAGAAGTGGGCCGCCTTTTGGCACGGCACTTCCCCCGCAAGCCGTCCGCCTCGCGCTAAAGGCGCGTCGACTGCGCGGCGTCCGGCGGGTTTCGGGCAGTTCAACTACGAAACAATGCGGAGAACACCGGCGTAGGAGAAGCATGGGACTGCGGAATCTCACCCTAGCAGCGTGCCTTTGCGCGTCCGTCGCCGTGACGGCCTTGCCGGCCGCCGCGGTCACCGGGCCGGCCGGCAGCTATCCCGCGGTTCGCACCGAAAAGCCGCCGGCGCTCGATCCGGCGTTGACCGACCCCGCCTGGGACAAGGCCGTGGTGGCGAGCGAGCTGCAGACGGTCACAACGCAGAAGCCCAGCCCGTTCGCGTCGCGCTTCATGCTGCTCTACGACGATCGGAACTTGTACGTCGGCATGAAGCTCGACCAGACCGGCGCGCCCGTCACGGCGACGCAGAGCGCCAACGACGTCGGCTTCGGGCTCGACGATTTCGCCGGCATCGGCATCGATCCGAGCGGCAACGGCGGCCAAGTCTATTTCTTCATGACGACGCCGCGCGGCACGCGCTTTCAGCAGTCCACGGAGTCGACGCGCTTCGCGCCGCCGTGGACGGCGGTCGCCGCGCAGCAGGGCGGCGGCTGGAGCGCGATGATGGTGATTCCGCTCAAGGTGCTGCGCCGTCCCAGCGGATCGGTGCAAACGTGGCGCTTCGACTTCATCCGCCGCATCGCCGCGCTCAACGTGAACGAGTCGTGGGCGTACGACGCGACGATGAACGACGGCGGCGGCGGCGTCAACGGCTTTCCGCAAGCCGGTGACGCGCGCTTCTGGCCCAAGCTCACCGATCTGAAGATCGCGGGAGCGCCCGCGCGCGGGCGGCCGCG
>JAXDMB010000197.1:0-3101 GCA_034666325.1 Vulcanimicrobiota bacterium | reverse complement strand
TGTCGCTCTCGACGGCGGTGGTGCCGCGGCGCCGCTCCGGAAAGAACGCGAAGAACATCGCGTTCGCGTTGGCGAAGCGCCGCGACGTCGCCAATTCGGATTCCGCGGCCGTCATGGTATGGGCCGGCGCGTTTCCTTGCTTCACCATGCCGGTGATGCCGTCGAACGTCTCCACGAGCGAGTATGTTGCGACCTGTTCTTCTTTGCGGTACTTGCCGTCGGCGGTATGCCAAACTTTGAGCGTGCCCTGATAGCCCGCGTACTCGACGTTCGCTTCGCGATAGATGGACGTAATCGCAGCAACTTTGTCGCGCCCACCTACAGCGTTCGCCCAACGTTCGATCGGCCCGTTCCCCGCAGCGCCAAGCAACCCGATTAGGAGCGCTGTCGTGTACACCGTGGTTCGCATCGGCGCCTCGCTTTCTTTGCTGCGCCGTACCGCAGACAACGATCGAAGTTGCGCGGCCTTGCCGGCCGCGAGCTCTGTGGGATTGACGTCTGAGGTCAGATGTCATGAAATTCCGGGAGATACGCCGCCGGCTGCGAGCCGATGGCTGGCGCCGCACACGGTTCGAAGGGAGTCACGCCGAAGACGTTGCGATCGATCGAGCGACAGGCCGGATGGAGATGACGATGTGGTACGCGGTGATCTATGAGCCCACGGCAACCGGATTCAGCGCATATGTGCCCGATCTTCCGGGTATCGCGGTCGCCGGAAAAAGCCGCGACGAAACGCGCGAGATGCTGAGAAAAGCCATAGCGTGGCACCTTGACGCAATGCTTGCAAGCGGTCAATCGATCCCACCGCCGGTCACCGGCGCCGAGGAGCTGGAGCTCGGGCCGGAGGCCGCCTGAGCGAGCGCTTGCGAATCCTTCCTTTAGCACTCTGGGTTGTAGAGTGCGAATGAACGTAGAACGCATGACCCAGCGCGTCCAGGAGGCGCTGAATGCGGCGTACACCCGGGCGCTCTCGGAGCACAACACCCAGACGACCCCGGAACATCTGCTCGCCGCGGTCCTGGATCAGACCGAAGGCATCGCGGGCCCCATCCTCGAGAAGGCGGGTCTCGATCCGCGCACCGTCGATCAGCGGCTTCAGACCGCGATCGCGGCCTTGCCTCGTCTTCAAGGCGCGAACGCCGACCAGAGTCAGGTCACGGTGGCGCCGGCGCTGACGCGGCTGCTCGGCAAAGCGGACGACGAGGCGAAGTCGCTCAACGACGACTACGTCTCGGTGGAGCACCTGCTGCTCGCGATGACGGCGGACTCGGGCGCGGTCGGCAAGCTGTTCCGCGACCTCGGCTTGTCGCGCGAAAAGCTGCTCGCGGCGCTGCGCGAGGTGCGCGGCAACCAGCGCGTCACCACGCAGAATCCCGAAGGCACGTACCAGTCGCTCGAGCGCTACGGCCGCGACCTCACGAAAGCCGCGGAACAGGGCAAGCTCGATCCGGTGATCGGCCGCGACGACGAGATCCGGCGCGTGATCCAAGTGCTGTCGCGCCGCACGAAGAACAACCCGGTGCTCATCGGCGAGCCCGGCGTCGGCAAGACGGCGATCGCCGAAGGGCTCGCGCAGCGCATCGTGCGCGGCGACGTGCCGGAAGGCCTGAAAGAAAAGCGTCTCGTGTCGCTCGACATGGGCGCGCTCATCGCGGGCGCGAAATACCGCGGCGAGTTCGAAGAGCGCCTCAAGGCGGTGCTCAAGGAAGTGCAGAGCGCGGCGGGCCGCGTGCTGCTGTTCGTCGATGAGCTGCACACGGTCGTCGGCGCGGGCAAGACGGAAGGCTCGATGGACGCGGGCAATTTGCTCAAGCCGCTGCTCGCACGTGGCGAGCTGCACATGATCGGCGCCACGACGCTCGACGAGTACCGCAAGTACATCGAGAAAGATGCCGCGCTCGAACGCCGCTTCCAGCCGGTGATGGTCGACCAGCCGTCGGTCGAGGACACCATCTCGATCCTGCGCGGGCTGCGCGAGCGCTATGAAGTGCACCACGGCGTGCGCATCAAGGATGCCGCGCTCGTCGCGGCGGCCGTGTTGTCGAACCGCTACATCGCGGACCGTTTTCTGCCCGACAAGGCGATCGACTTGGTCGATGAGTCCGCGGCGAAGCTGCGTACCGAGATCGACTCGATGCCGACCGAGCTCGACGAAGCGTCGCGCCGCATGATGCAGCTCGAGATCGAGCGCGAAGCGCTGCGCAAGGAAAGCGACGACGCGTCGAAGCAGCGGCTCGAGAAGCTCGATGCGGAGCTGGCCGATCTGCACGAGCAGACCGACGGCCTGCGAGCGCGCTGGCAGTCGGAGAAGGACGCCGTCGCGCAGACGCGCGACCTGCGCGAGCAGATCGAGACCACGAAAGTGGAAGTCGACCGCGCGACGCAGGCCGCCGATTATGCCAAAGCGTCGGAGCTCAAGTACGGCCGTCTGGCCGCGCTGGAGCGCCAGCTGCGCGACAAGGAAGCCGCGATCAGCGGCGGCGCCGCGCGCCTGCTCAAGGAAGAGGTCGACGAGGAAGACATCGCCGGAATCGTCAGCCGCTGGACGGGCGTACCCGTCAGCAAGCTGCTCGAAGGCGAGATCCAGAAGCTCCTCAACCTCGACAAGGAGCTGCATCATCGCGTGATCGGCCAGGACGAAGCGGTCACCGCGGTCGCGGAAGCGATCGTGCGCGCGCGCTCGGGCCTCGGCGATCCGAACCGCCCGCTGGGCTCGTTCCTGTTCCTCGGCCCGACGGGCGTCGGCAAGACGGAGCTCGCCCGCGCGCTGGCTGCATACTTGTTCGACGACGAGCGCGCGATGGTGCGCATCGACATGTCGGAGTACGGCGAGAAGCACAGCGTCGCGCGGCTGCTCGGCTCACCGCCGGGATACGTCGGTTACGACGAGGGCGGCCAGCTCACCGAGGCGGTGCGGCGGCGCCCGTTCTCCGTGCTGCTGTTCGACGAGATCGAGAAGGCGCATCAAGACGTGTTCAACGTCTTCTTGCAGATTCTCGACGACGGCCGTCTCACGGACGGTCAGGGCCGCACGGTGGACTTCAAGAACACCATCGTGATCATGACGTCCAACATCGGCTCCGAGAAGATCACGCGCGGCG
>JAXDMB010000196.1:0-4827 GCA_034666325.1 Vulcanimicrobiota bacterium | reverse complement strand
ACGCAAACCGCATGCACCTGTTCGACACGGTGTCGGGAACGTCGTATTTTTAGGAGCGATGGATTCATCGAATGATCCCGACTCCCATGACGACTGGGAACGGTTCGGTAAAAAGACACGTGACGAGATCAATGCCCAGGCGGCTCAGGAGAAGGAGCGCCTCGGTCTGAGTCGCTACCCGAAGCGGTTGCGCGCACATATCCACGGAAGGATCTACGACGTTACCGTTACGGACGTCTCGTGTAACGCGACTGACGGTTCGTGGGCTCGCGGCTACTCTTTTACCGAGCCGGACATTCCCGCGACATAGTATTCCACGAAGAAGAAATAGACCAGGATTGCCGGGAGGACGCCGATCAGGGCGCCTGCCATCAGTTGGCCCCATTGGAACACGTCGCCTCGGATCAGTTCCGTTGTCATGCCCACTGAGACTGTCTTGTTGCCCGACGACGACATGTAGACCAGGGCGTACAAGTACTCGTTCCAGGACAGCGTGAACGAGAAGATCGCTGCCGAGATCAGGCCCGGGACCGCGATCGGGAAGATGATGCGCCACATGATCGCGAGGTTGCTCGCGCCGTCCACGCGCGCCGCTTCTTCCAGCTCGCGCGGGATGTTCTTCAGGAATCCGATCAGCAGCCAGGTGCAGAACGGCACCAAGAACGTCGCGTAGATCGGGACCAGCGCCCACAGCTTGTCGAACCAGTGCAGCTGGATGATGATCGTCGCGAGCGGGATGAACAGGATCGCGGGCGGCACGATGTACGCCAGGAAGATCGCCGTGCTTACGACCTCGGAGCCCGGGAAGCGCAGGCGGATGATCGCGTACGCGGTGATGTACGAGACGAACACGCTCAGCACGGTCGATGCGGTCGCGACGAACAGCGTGTTGCCGAACCACTGCAGGTAGGCGGTCGTCGTGAGGAGCTCGACGATGTGCTCGAACGTCGGATGAAAGATCCAGAACGGGTTCGGCGTGTTTAAGAGCTCCGGGCGCGACTTGAACGTCGTCGTGATCATCCAGTAGAACGGGAGCAGCAAGAAGATGAAATATAGCGTAAGCGAGCCGTAGATTCGCCAGTAGCGCGAAGCCGGCCGGCTGTCGACGCCCTTCGCTACGCCCGCTCCGGCGTTCGAGCGCGCCACGTTCAGCGGTCCCGCACCGAGCGCACCACGAACCACGCCAGCACCACCATGAAGATGATCGGCGAGATCGCGATCGCCGCACCCTCGCCGAGCTGGCCGCCCGTGATCGCGCGCTGGTAGGCGAGCGTCGTGAACACTTGCGTGGAGTCGGTGGGGCCGCCGCGCGTGATCGTCCAGATCAGCTGGAAGTCGGTCAGCGTGAAGATCGACGAGAACGCCACCAGGATCGTCGTGATCGGCGCGAGCAGCGGCCAGGTGATGCGGCGAAACGCCTGCCAACCGCTCGCGCCGTCGATCGCGGCCGCCTCGTACAGATCTTTCGAGATCGACTGCAATCCCGCGAGATAGCCGATCGCGAAGTACGGCAAGCCGCGCCAGATGTTCACCACGATCAGCGAAAAGCGCGCGGCCCACGGGTGGCCCAAGAAGTCGATATTCGTGTGAATGAGGTGCATTTGGATCAGCAGCCAGCTCAGCGCGCTGAACTGCGGGTCGAGCAGCCACAGCCACGCCAGCGCGGACAGCACGGTCGGCGCCACCCACGGCAGCAGCATGAGCGAACGCGCCGCGCGGTAACCGCGGAACTGCTGGTTGAGCACGAGCGCGAGCGCGAGGCCGAGCACGAGCTTGCCGGCTTCCGCGCACACGGTGTAGAGGAGCGAGAAGCCGGCCGCGCCGCGGAAGATCGGATCCGCAAGAATCGTCGCGTAGTTTTGCAGTCCCACGAACTCGCCCGCTTTGCCGAGCGTGGCGCTCGTAAGGCTGAGCCACACGCCGAGCAGCAGCGGATACGCCAGCAGCCCCAGCAGGATGACCGCCGCGGGCGCGATGAGCAGATAGCCCAGCACCCGCGGCGAGTCGAGCCGCGACAGGATCGGCGACCGGCCGGAGGTCAAGCGCGTTTGTAGATCGTGTTGAGCCGCGTCTCCGCCTTCTTCATCGCGTCCTTGACCGCGGTGTTGTTCACGCACACGTCCGCGAACATGTCGACGACCACGAACTCGTCCATCGCTTGCGCGGCGGCCTTGCCCGGACGCCCGTTGTACCCGTCGTACTTCGCGCCCGCGAGCGCGTCGCGGTACGGCGTGATATTGGGGTCGGACGTCCAGATCGGGAAGTCGGCGTAGCCCTTGAGCGCCGGCGTCACGTACCCGCGCATGCCCGTTACCCAGGGATCGGCCTGCGGCCGGTCGAGCATGAAGCGCAGGTACTCCTTGGCGGCGTTGGGGTACTTGCTGTACTTGAAGATGAACGCCGACGTGAAGTTGTTCGAGAACGAGTGCTGTTTGCTGGGGCCGTACGGCGCCACGGCGTTCGCGACGTCGGGATAGATCGCCGGGAACTGATCTTTGGCGACGTACCAGATGCTGATGCCGTTCATCGTCATGCCGATCTGGCCGGCGACGAACGCCTGATTATTGTTGGGATCGAGCCAGCCCGACACGCCCGGAATCATCGTTTCGTAGAGCTGCTTGGCGTACTCGAGCGCGTTCGCCGTCTCCGACGAGTTGATCGCGATCGAGTTGTCCGGATTGGCTTGCTTTCCGCCGAACGCCCACAGGATCCAGTGCGTCCAGCTGTTGGAGTCGCCGACCGCGTGGCCGAGCGCGAAGCCCGTCGGGTGGCCGTTCTTCTTCATGCCGCGCGCGAGCTTGAGCATGCCGTCGAGGTCTTTGGGGAACTCGTTGAAGCCGGCTTCTTTCGCCCAGCTCTTGCGATAGTTGATCGCGTTGCCCGTGCAGCCCACCGGCAGCGCGACCCAGCGCTTCACGTCGGTGTCGTAGCAGTACTGGCGCGCGTTGTCGTACCAGCCGCCGTGCGCTTTGCCCATGTTGTCGACGAGATCCGACATGTCGACGAGCTTGTCGGGATACACGAACGGGTCGTCGTTCCAGCCCATGATGATGTCCGGTCCCGAACCGACTTGCGCGGCGAGCGCGGCCTTCGGCGTGACGTCGGGCCAGCTCAGCCGCTGCACCTCGACTTTGACACCGGTCGCAGCGGTGAACTTCTTGGTGTGCTCGTCCCAGATCACGTCGTCGTTCTTGACGAACCCGGTCCAGCGCAGCAGCTGCAGCGAGGCGCCCCTCTCGGGCTTGAACGGGGAGTCCGCGGCGGACGCGAGCGTCGGAAGGCCCCCCGCCATACTCGCCGCACCGATCCCGGCGGCGGACAACTGCAAAAAGCGGCGGCGATCAGGATGGCTCATGGACGTCCTCTCAAAGCGGGGCGCTGCTGAAAAAAATATCCGTAGGGCGGTGCTTATCCCTGCAAGCACTCACCCGGCGGTGAGAAAATCGAAGTCGCAACCGCGCTCGGGCCCGAGGATGTGCTCGGTGTAGAGCTTCGCATAGCCGCGTGACGGCGCGGAAGGCCGGACGAATCCCGCAAGGCGCTCGGCGATCTGCGCATCGGACAGCATTACGTCGAGGCGCTTCTCGCGCAGGCTAACGCGAATGCGGTCGCCGTCGCGCACCGCGGCCAGCGGTCCGCCCACGGCCGCTTCGGGCGACACGTGCAGCACGACGGCGCCGTACGCGGTGCCGCTCATGCGCGCGTCGCTGATGCGCAGCATGTCGCGCACGCCGCGCGCGAGCAGCTTTTTCGGGATCGGAAGATAGCCGGCTTCCGGCATGCCCGCGCCGATGAGGCCAGCATTTTGCAGCACGAGCACGTCGTCGGGCTCGACGTCCAGGTCGGGCGCGTCGATGCGCGCAGCCATGTCGGCAAGATCGCGGAACACCACCGCGCGGCCTTCGTGCTCGAGCAGGCGCGCATCCGCCGCGGCCGCTTTGAGAATCGCGCCGTTGGGCGCGAGGTTGCCGAACAGCGCGACGAGCGCGTCGCGCGCGAACAGCGGTGCGCCGGCGGCGCGGATCACGCCGCGGTCGACATATGCGGGCACGCGTTCGAGCCGTTGCGCGAGCGTCTCGCCCGCCACCGACACCGTGTCGCGCTGCAGCAGCGGCGCGAGCTCGCGCAGCAGCGCGCCGACGCCGCCCGCGGCGTGCAGGTTCTCCATGTAGTGCTCGCCGACCGGCTTCAGGTTCACCAGCACCGGCGTATCGGAGCTGATCTCGTTGAAGCGCTGCAGCGTGAGCGGGATGCCGCGGCGGCCCGCGATCGCGGTGAGATGGATCGCGCCGTTGGTGGAACCGCCGATCGCGAGCAGCACGCGCAGCGCGTTCTCCACGCTCGCCGGCGTGACGATGCGATCCGGCGTGAGGTTCTCGTGCGCGAGCTCCACGGCACGCGCGCCGGTCGCTTCCGCGATGCGCAAACGCTGCGCGTGCACGGCGGGCGCGGTCGCCGAATCGGGCAGGCTCATGCCGAGCGCTTCGGTGACGCACGCCATCGTGCTCGCCGTGCCCATTACCGCGCACGTTCCGGCGGTCGTCGCGAGATTGGACTCCAGCTCGCGAATGCGGCGGTCGTCGAGCTCGCCGGCGCGATAGCGTGCCCACCACGCGCGGCAGTCGGTGCACGCGCCCAGCCGCGCGCCTTCGAAGGAGCCCGTCATCATCGGCCCGACGACCAGCGAGATGGCCGGCTTGTTCGCCGAGATCGCGCCCATCAATTGCGCGGGCAGCGTCTTGTCGCAGCCGCCGATCAGCACCACCGAGTCCATCGGCTGCGCGCGGATCATCTCTTCGACGTCCATCGCCATCAAGTTGCGAAACA
>JAXDMB010000195.1:0-3988 GCA_034666325.1 Vulcanimicrobiota bacterium | reverse complement strand
CGCCGCGCGGCGTGCGCAAGGAGCGCCTTCTCGCCTGCGTTTTCGCCCGTTGCGGTGCGGCCGATGCTGAACGCCCCGTCGATGAGCGCGTCGAGCCAGTTCTGATCCACGCGAAAGAAGCGCATCGACTCGGCGGGCGCCATGCGCGCGTCGGGGACGAGGTGATGGAACGGCACGCCGTGCAGCACCAACAGCTCGCCGAGCCAGGTCGCGATGCGTTCCGCGGCGTCATCGTCCGGCGCGATGGTGCGTGGCGCGAGGACGGCACCGCGCAAACCTGCGCGGAAGCTCGCGCGCTTCGTGAGGCGTTGCATCCTACGCTCCCTTCGCGAGCAGCGCTCGCAGCAGCGGCGTGAACGCTTCGCGCATCAGCGTGACGTGCACCCGTTCCGCGCCCGCTCCGAGCAACTCTGAATCCACGCCGCTGAGCTCGCCGAGAATACCGCGCTCGAACGCGATGACCGCGCTCTGCTTCTGCGTCTGCTTCCACGTATAGAGCGTCGTGGCGAACGCCGCGTCTTGCAGCGCCAGCAGCTGGCCGATCTGCCACGCGGCGGCGTACG
Organism: Vulcanimicrobiota bacterium; assembly: GCA_034666325.1. GTDB lineage: Bacteria > Vulcanimicrobiota > Vulcanimicrobiia > Vulcanimicrobiales > Vulcanimicrobiaceae > Vulcanimicrobium. Next base: position 3,425 of record JAXDMB010000195.1, on the reverse strand, counting down.
ATACGTCGAACATGCCGCTCGCCGGATCGTAGCGCACGAGCGCGTCGGCCGACGGTATCGGCACGTCGATCTGCTCGGGGTTGTCGTACGGAAGCAGCGGACCGCGGTACCACGACACGGTGTCGGCGCCTTGCCGCGTATGATGGTTCACGGGAACGTAACCCATCGCGAGCGCGTCCTGCACCGCGCCGTTGGGCGGGCGGCCGCCCGAGTCGTACGGCACCTGCGGCGTCGACGGCTCGAAGGACAGGTTCATCAAATAGCCGGCGAACGTCTCCTGCAGCGTCACGCAGCCGAACGACCACGACGAGAGCACCGCCAAACGCACCTTCGTTTTCGCGACGGGAATCGTGTTCTGCGGTCCGGGCAGCAGCGACGCCGCGTTCTCCACGGACACGAGATAGCACGTCGTCGCGTTGCCCATCGTCGGCAGCCGGTTGGAGATGATCACCGAGTACTCGTCGCCCGGCACGGTGTTCGCGCTGAACGCCTTGCGCAGCGTGCGGCTCGCGTCGATGGTGCGCGCGTGCGCGAGCCACGGCAGATCGTCCGGCGTGGGCGCGACCGCTTCGAAGAGCGCCGTGTCCACGTCGATGTACGCCACGGGGTCGGCGGCGGACTGGCCCACCTCCAGCACGAGGTTCGGGTACGAGATCGTCTCGGCCGGCGGATTCAGCAGATCGCCCAGCGTACCGACGACGAGCGCCGGCGGCGGATCCGCGACGTCGAACGTCAGCAGCGCGAGCCACGGGTAGAGCGTGCCGTCGTTCTCCGCCTGCGCGTCGCGCTGCCACGGCAGCGTGCGCGCCGTGAACACGATGTGCGGAATCACGTTGTCGTACTCGCCCTGCGCGTTGGGCGGCGGAAACTGCATGTTGACGTAGCCGGGCGGAATCGCGAACCGCACGCCTTGAACCAGAAAGCTCGCGTCGAGCGCGAACGTTTCGTCGAACGCGTTGCTCGAATCGGTGCTGGCGACGTGGTGCTCGAGCGTGGCGTCGTACCGGCCCGACTCCATCGGCGGCTCGTTGAAGTTCGAGAACGTGATCGTTCCCGTTTCGTCGGTAACGGTCGCGGGCGTGCGTGGCATCGGCGTGTTCCTCACGAGGCGGACGAGACGAGCTTGCGGTTTTCGCCGAGCAGCCGCAGCTCGACCGGATCGAGCACGTTCAGCCGGTCGCGATGCGTGAGCGGCGTGGTGTCGAGCACGGCGCCGAGCGGGAAACCGGTCGCGATCAGATCGGCGACGAGGCTGTCGCGAACGCCGGACGCCGCGTCGATCGTGCGAACGAGCTCGCTCGTCGGGTCGTCGTTCTCGTACGGATCGGTGCTCGGCACGGCGGGCGCGCCCCAGAACCCGTCCTGGCGGCCTTCGACGTTCGTCAGCAGCACCGCGATCGGAATCGGCAGCATGTCGTGGCGCGGCTCGATGAACGGCACGAGCACGAAGCCCGTCAGGCGGTCCGGCAGCTGCGGCACGCCGTTGAGCGACTTGTCCAAGTCGGGATCGATCGCCCATAGCGCCTTCGGCGCCGGGGCGAGCTGCAGCTGCGGCGCCAGACGCGGGTAGTCTTGGTGCTCGTGCTGCACGCGCATCGTGAACGTGCTGGTGAAGCTCGCGAGGTTCATCGGCCCGAGCGCGACGCCGGGATTCGGCGCGTGCCCGGCCGTGCCGTTGTACGCATAGTCGACGACCGGGATCTGCGTTTGCGCGAACAGCGTGAAATGCTGCGGGTCGACGACGTAGTTCACCGGGGCGGTCTTGTCGCGGCTGAGATCGCGCAGCAGCCCGGTAGGAACCATCGCGCGCACGACCGCCGGCTGGTCGCCGGACGCGAGCGGCTGCGGCGCCGCGGCGAACGCGGATGCGAGCGACGTGGTGCTCGGCTTCGCGCCGCCGAGGAACGACTTGAAGTCGGTCCACGTCACCTTGGCGGGTTTCGCCGCGTTGCCGAACGCGATCGAGAACGAAACGACGGAGAGATCGATGTACGCGACGCCCGAGAACGGCGGGCCTTCGATGGTCAGGTTCGCCCCGACGCTGACGCTGATCGTGAAGCTCGTGATCCCGATGTCGATCGTGGCGCGCACGCCGAAGCTGACGCCGGCGTCGATGCGGTAGTGGAACGGCGCCCACGCGATCAAGAAGTCCGCGGACACGTTGAACCACGCGCTGATCGGCCCGCTCTCCCAAGTGGCGCTCAAGCCGCCGCCGGCCATCACGGAATGCGGCGTGAGGGCGCAGTACTCGCCGCCTTTGATCACGAGCGGCGCGCCGTCGATCTTCCAGTTGATGCCGAGCCGGGGAACCTTCGGATAGTGTGCGGGCGGCGTGAAATAGGGGTTGTAGCCGCCCAGCGTCACGACGAAGTCGCCGGCGAAGTCGCTCGGCGGGAACCACATCGCGAACGCGAAGCCGCCGGTGAGCTGGCACGACTTCGCGAGCACGTAGGAGTTGGTGGTGAGCTGCGCCGCGACGAGCAGCGTGCCTTCGGCGGGCGCGAGCACCGCTTCGAGCGCCATCTGCGCCATCGCGACCGGCACGGGATCCTTCGGCGGAAGCGTCAGCGTCGCGAGACCGAGCAGACCGATCTGCACGCGCGTGCCGAACGACACGGTGAGCACGACCGACGCATCGACGAGCTCGAACGACGTGAACGTGAGGCCGGCCGCCAGCCAGTTCTCGCCGATGTCGACGCCGATGTAGCGGTCCATCACGCGCAGGAAGTCGTTCTGCGTGCTTCCCGAACCGAACGGGTTGCTCGGACCCGACGACGCGCCTTGCACGAACGGGTAGGACACCACCTCGTCGATCGGCGGCAGCTCCAGCGTGCGGTTGAACCCGAAGCCGCCCGAGACGCCCGTCACGAAGAAGAACGGCGGGCCGCCGAGCGGCGCGTTCACCATGACGAACACGAACATCGACGGCGGATCGGTGGTCGCGTACGAGCCGAACGCGCTGATCGAGAAGTTCGCCGCCTTGACGATCAGCTCGCCGTTGAACTCCAGATACGTGCCCTTGTCGATCTTGAGCAGCCCGCCGGCGATGGTGACGGCGCCGCCCTTGAGCTCGACGTCGAGCCCGTCGATCGAGAACTTCGGGACGAACGGCGCCTTCAGCGGAATCGTGACGCCGAGTCCCATCACCGCCATCTTCAGCGCCGACAGGGACAGCGCGGCGTCGAACGCGACGCCGACGCCGTCTTTCGACAGCGTGAAGCCGATGCGCTGGATTTGCAGCGGGCCGAACGAGCGCTGCACGTCGATCCACACGCCGGAGCCCTGCGCGGGATACGCGGCTGCCGGCGCGGCGTCCGTACGAAGCGCGAGCAGCGCCGTGCCGGGCGCGGCTTGCGGCGCCGTTCCGCCCGAAAGCGGGATCTTGAGCGTCTTGGGCGGTGCATCGCCGAGCTGCACCGCGAGCG
>JAXDMB010000194.1:0-7690 GCA_034666325.1 Vulcanimicrobiota bacterium | reverse complement strand
CGACGTGCCGGTGCGCTCCAGCAGCTTCGGGAGCAGCGCGAACACCGACGGCGTGTAGCCGCGCGTGGTGGTGGGTTCGCCGATCGCCAGGCCCACCTCGCGCTGCGCCATCGCGAAGCGCGTGACGCTGTCCATCATGAGCATCACGTCGAGGCCCTTGTCGCGGAAGAACTCCGCGATGCGCGTCGCGACGAACGCAGCCTTGATTCGCACGAGCGCCGGCTGATCCGACGTCGCGATCACGACGACGGAACGGCGCAGGCCTTCCTCACCGAGATCGCGCTCCAGGAAGTCGCGCACTTCTTTGCCGCGCTCGCCGACGAGCGCGATCACGTTGACGTCCGCCGCGGTGTTGCGCGCGATCATGCCGAGCACCGTCGATTTGCCGACGCCCGAGCCCGCGAAGATGCCGGCGCGCTGGCCTTTGCCGACCGTGAGCAGGCCGTCGATCGCGCGCACGCCGACGCCGAGCGGCTCGGTGACGCGGCGGCGGTGCAGCGCGCTCGGCGGCGTTCCGCCGACCTCGGCACGGCGCGCTTCGACGATCGGACCCAGCCCGTCGATCGGGCGGCCCAGCCCGTCGAGCACGCGGCCGAGCAACCCGTCCGACAGCCCGATCTGCAGCGGCTTGCCGAGCGCGACGACGACGGAACCGGCGGCGATCCCGCCCAGTTCGCCCAGCGGCATCAACAGCACTTTGGCGTCGCGAAAACCGACCGCTTCGGCGAGCACGGGATTCGCGGTGCGGCGGTACGTGATCGACGCGGTCTCGCCGATGGCCATCGGCGGCCCGTTCGACTCGATCACCGTGCCGATCACCTGGCTCACCTTGCCGTTCGTGCGGATGAGATCGACGTCGAGCAGCTCTTCGATGTAACGCGTCGCGTCGAACCCGCGCTGCGCGGTGCCGGGCATCGTCAGGACGCTCTCGTGGTCGGAAGCGTCTTCTTCACCAGCACGCCGGGCGCAGGTTCCACCACCACGTCGTCCTCGATGTGCAGGATCTTGCGCGCCTCTTCGAGCTGCGTCCCGATGCGCGCGTCGATCGTGCCGGCGTCGGTGTCGACGACCACGCCGCCGCGGTCGACGCGCTGGTCCTCCACCACGCGCAGGTTCTTGATGTCGCCGAGCGCGATCAGCTCGTCGCGGTGCTCGCGCATGCGCTCGAGGTCCGCGGGGTTCACGCGCACCGTCACCGAGTCGCGCTCGATCAGGCGCGCGATCGCGGTCTTCGCCATCTCGACCACCACGCCGCGGTCCAGCGCGACCTGCTGGTGCAGCACGCGCTCCGCGATGCCGAGCGCGAGCCGCACGAGCTCGGGCTCCGCTTCTTCCATGAGCTTGTGCCGTTCGGCGCGCGCCATCTCGAGCAGCCCGCGCATCGTGACGAGCATGTCGTTCATCTCGCGGTCCGCGGCATCGCGCCCGCTCTCGAAGCCTTCCTGGTGGCCGCGCTTGCGGGCGTCCTGCGCGATTCCGTCGGCGCGCGCGGCGGCGTCCTCGATCAGCGCGCGCCCGCGGTCGTGCGCGTCTTTCACCAGGCGCTCCGCGTTGCGCGCGGCGTCGTCCAGCAATGCGTCGGCCTGGGCGCGAATCGCCTCGACGTCCACGGCGGGCGCCGCTGGCGCGCCGCCGAGCGGCCCGTCGAGCAGCAGCGCGTCGCCGAACTCGCCAAAGCCGAGCAGATCCGGCGACGTGAAGTCGCCGGAGACCGTCGTCTCCGCAGCCGGCGCCGCGATCTCCGGAACTTCGAGCGCATACCGCTCTTCCCGAAAACGCGCGCCCTTGACGACCCGCCCCACTAGACGATCCGGTCTTCCTTCCCGCCCCGGGCGATGACGATCTGACCGTTCTCTTCGAGCGTGCGGATCACGTCGACGATGTTCTGCTGCGCCTTGCCCACTTCGCGCACGCGCACCGGGCCGAGGACGTCGATGTCGTCCTTGAGCGTGGTCGCAGCGCGCGTGGACATGTTCTTGAAGACGCGGTTGAGCAGCTCGTCGTTTGCAGTCTTGAGCGCGAGCGCGAGGTCCTTGCCGTCCACTTCCTTGAGCACGCGCTGGATCGCGCGGTCGTCGAGGTTGATGATGTCCTCGAATACGAACAGCAGGTTCTTGACCTCGTTCGCCACGTCGGGATCGCGCTTGGCGAGACCGTCGAGGATGTTCTTCTCCGTCTCGCGGTCCACGAAGCCCATCACCGCCGCGAGCGACTGCACGCCGCCGGCTTTGGTGAAGTCGCTGCCGCTGACGAGCAATCTGCGTCCGAGCAATTCGTCCAACTGTTCGAGAATCTCCGGCGCCGTCTTCTGTAAAATTGCGATGCGCATCGCGACCTCGCCCTGCAGCTCGGGCTCGAGCTGCGAGAGCACCGCGCCGGCTTGATCCGGCGACATGTACACGAGGATGAGCGCGACCGTCTGCGGGTGCTCTTCTTTGATGAACTCGAGCAGTTGCGCGGGCTCGGTCTTCTTGACGAGCTCGAGCGGGTTGCCGTGCTTGAGCGCCGCGAACAGACGGTTCGTCATGTCGTCGGCTTGGCCGGCGCCGAACGACCGCTCGAGAATCTCCTTGGCGTACTCGATGCCGCCTTCGTTGATGTACTTGAGCGCGATCGCGCGCTGGTACGCTTCTTGGATGACGGCGTCGCGCTTGTCGATCGCGACGGTGGAGATCTTCGCGATCTCGAGCACGATGCGCTCGACCTCGTCCTGCCGCAGGAACTTGAAGATCGACGCGGCGAGCTCGAGCCCGATCGTGATCATCAGGATCGCGGCCTTCTCGGGCCCGTTCATGTCGGGCAGCGCGGGCGGCGCGTACGTGTCGAGGTAGGACGACTCCATGTCGTCATCGCCCAGCGTCAGGATAGGCTTGTCGTGAATCATGATCCTACTCGGCCAGCCAGAGTTTGACGAGCTTGGCGATGTTGTCGGGGTTTTCTTGAGCGACGGTGGTGACGAACTCGATCATTTGCTCGCGGGTGAGATCGGCGGCCGATCGGATCGGCGCGGCGATGGACGGCGTGCCGTCCAGCATCGGGTGCTCTTCGAACGACGGCAGCTCTTCGGCGAGCGTCGAGTCGAACGTCGGCAGCTCCATGCTGGGGCGGAACGTCCGGCGGCGCAGCATCGCGAAGCCGAATCCGGCGCCGGCGACGCCGAGGATCACCAGCAGCGCGATGAACGGTACGGCGGGCAGGCCGAACACGGTGGTCGGCGTGCCACCCACGGCGCGGCCGTTGGCACTGCCGAGCGCGTCGGGTGCGAACGGAATCGCTTCGACGGAGATCTGGTCGCCGCGCGTCGTGTCGATGCCCGCGGCGGCCGACACGGCGTTGCGAATCTTCTGGACGTTCGCGGCGGAGATCGCGTACACCGCGGGCGCGCTGTTCGCAGCGGCGCCGGTGCCGGGCGCCGGAGCGCCGGGAACGTTGACGAGCACCGCGACCGACAGGCGCGTCACCTTGCCGGGCGCGTCGACGTGCTTCGCGGTCTGCTCGCCCACTTGATAATTGCGCGTCGCTTCGGTTCCGGTATAGCGGCCTTGCGCGCCCTGGTTCTGCGTGCCCTGATACGTCGGCACGACGTTCGTGGTGGTCCCGGGAACGCCGGCCGCACCGTTGCGCGGTGCGCCGTTGCCGTTGTACGTCTCGCGCTTCGTTTTCTCCGACAGCACGGTGCCTTGCGGCGCGAACGTCTTAATCTCGGTGGAGTTCGCGTCGAAGTTCATCTGCGCGGTTACGCGGGCGGCCGAGCGGTGCGCGCCGATCGTCGCGTCGAGCAAACCCTGGATCGACTCCTGCAGGTTCGACTCGTACTTCTCTTTGGCGACGAGCTGGTCTTGGGTGAGCTTCAGCGCGCTGGTCGCTTCGCCGATCGCGCCGCTGTCCTCGAGCGCCGACGGGCGCAGGATCGTGCCGTTCTGGTCGACGATCGTGACGTTGTCCGGCTTTAGGCCTTCGACCGCGCCCGACACGAGCTGCGTGATGCCGCGAACTTCAGAGGACGAAAGCTGCATGCCGGCCTTCGTCTGGATCGCGACGGAGGCGGTGGTCGGCTGCTGCGTGGTGGAGTAGAGCGACGCTTGCGGGCTCGCGATGTGCACGCGCGCGGACTGCACGGGCGTCAGCCCGGCGATCGTGCGCTGGAGCTCGCCTTCGGTGGCGCGCGTCTTGGCGATCTTCTCCTGGAAGTCGGTCATGCCGAGGTTCGTGCGGTCGAACAGCTCGAAGCCGGTGCCGCCGCCCGATTTCACGACGCCCTGGCCGGCGAGCTCGACGCGCTTCTCGTACACCATCTCGTGCGGCACGAGGATCGTGGCCCCGCCGTCCGCGAGGCGGTGCGGAACCTTCTCGGCGTCGAGCTTCTGAACGACGGCGTTCGCCTCGTCCGGCTGCAAGTTCGAGAACAGCACGGCGTAGTCGGGCCCGCGGAAGCGGAACGCGCCGAAAAACACCAATGCCGCGATCGCGATCAGAGCGATCGCGCCGTAGACGATGCGGTTCGTACCGGTCTGAGCGCTCCACCAGTCTCGAATGCGGACCGGATAGGAGGCGACAGCCGAGGGCAGACGATCCAAAAGCCACCTTCGCGGACGCGAAAAATTCGCTCCGTGGATATGCCGACCGTGGCCTGTTCCGCCAGACGTCCTTGCCCGGCGCTGTGGATACTATCGGCCGAGGGTTCCACGTTGTTTATCGCGCCTTGCCCTCCAGGCAAGCGTGGGCCCCTCGCCACGGCCGCCCGCTGCGGCGTTCAGACGGCTAGCGCGGAGCGCTCCGGGCCGACGGAGGCGGCCGCAACAGGGACGCCCGTGAGCTCCGCGAGGCGGTCCAGGAACGAGCGCGCGGCGGCGGGCAGGTCGGCGATGCGGCGGACGCCGCGGATGTCCTCGGCCCAGCCGGGGTGCTCTTCGACCTCGGTCTGGAGGTCCGGGTCGGGCATGCCCTCGACACCGCACGGGGTGCCGTCGCCGCGGCGGTAACCCGTGACGATGCCGAGCCGCTCGAATCCCGAGAGCACGTCGAGCTTGGTGATGCACAGAGCGTCCAGGCCGTTGAGCTGCGCCGCGTAGCGCGCGGCGACCGCATCGTACCAGCCGCAGCGCCGCGGCCGGCCGGTGGTGACGCCGAACTCGCGGCCTTGCGCGCGCAGCCGTTCGCCGCGCTCGTCCAGCAGCTCGGACGGAAACGGCCCGCCGCCGACGCGGGTGCAGTACGCCTTGGCGACGCCGAGCACGCGGTCGACGCTCGTCGGCCCGATCCCGAGGCCGGTACACGCGCCGCCGGCGACCGTGCTGGAGCTCGTGACGAACGGGTAGGTCCCGAACGTGACGTCGAGCATGGTGCCCTGCGCGCCTTCGGCCAGCACCCGCTCGCCGCGCGCGAACGCGCCGTGAAGCAAGGCGACGTCGTCCACGACGTGCGGGACGATGCGCTTGGCGTACTCCAGCGCTTCCCCGACGACGTCTTCCTCGCGCGGCACGTCGTCCGCGCCGGCGAACAGCGGCGTGCGCGCGAGAAGCGCCTGCCGGATCTTCGACGCGAGCGCCTCCGGCTTGGCGAGGTCGCCGAACGTGATGCCCAGCCGCCCGACGCGATCGACGTAAGCCGGCCCGATCCCGCGCCCGGTGGTGCCGATCGCGCCGCCGCCGCGCTGCTTCTCCAGCAGCTTGTCGAGCGTCGCGTGATACGGAAACACGATGTGCGCCCGCGATGACACGACGATGCGCGAGACGTCCACACCCAGCTTCGCGAGCGTGTCGAGTTCGTCCACGAGCCCGCGCAGCGAGACGACCGTGCCCGCGCCGATCAGCAGCTTCGTGCCGTCGACGAGCACGCCGGACGGGACGATGTGGAGCGCGAGCTTGGTGTCGCCGACTTCGATCGAGTGGCCGGCGTTGTCGCCCCCGCCGAACCGCGCGATGACGGCGTAGTCGCGCGCCAGCAGATCGACGACGCGCCCCTTCCCTTCATCTCCCCATTGAATTCCCACGCAGATGTCGACCGGGCGGCGCGCGTCCGGCGGTGCGGGGAAGATGCTCATGTCAGTCTCCGCGGAAGTCGACGTCGGTTGTATTCCCCGCCGGAAGCGCGGGAACGCCCTCAAACGAAGTCATAACGTACTCGCTAAAGAGTGCATTCGGCCAGCCAAAGTCGGCGCGCGTGAACTTCGTGGGATCGTCGGGATTGAACGACTCGTGCAGGAGATGGTCTCCTGGATCCGACGCGAGCAGTTGCCTTAGCACTTCTTTGCGCTCCGGGTCGCTCGACGCGGTGAATCCTTGCATCAGTATCGCGATGGGCCAGACCATATTATCGGAGGTGTGCTGCGACCCGATCCCGCGCGCGTATTTACCGACATAATATGTCGGATTGTCCTTCGAAAGCAAGAACTTGCGCGTGTTCCGATAGACGAACGAGTTCGACGTACCGTAGCCGATATACGGCGCGGACAGTAATGACGGTACGTTCGCATCGTCCATCAGGAGCGCGTTGCCGAAGCCGTCAACCTCATAGGCATAGATATAGCCATAGTCGGACCGAAAAATCACGCCCCACGTCTGAATGCCCGTTTGCACTTCGTCACGCAGCGCCTTGGCGCGCTGAGCCTTTATGATGTTATGGTAGACGTCTTGCTCGATCTCCGCGAGCTGGCCCAGCGCGACGACCGCCATCATCTCGGACGGAATCAGGAAGTGGTAGTAACACGCGTCATCGGATGGCCGAAAACCGCTCCAGATCATTCCGGTGTAGCGCACCGGGCGGCCCTTTCCGGCGTTAAATATCTCTCGATGCGAGTATTGCGAGTTGCGGGGATGATCCTGCTCGCGTTCCATGGTGCTCAGCGCGGTATCGAACGCGAGCGAAAGATTGCCAGTGAAGACGGTCGCGTCTCCGGTCTGCTTCCAATACGTCCAAGCAAGGGAGATCGGATACGCCAGCGAGTCCAACTCGAACTTTCGCTCCCAGACGCGATAATCCAGGGTGAACGCGTTCGCATACGGATCGGCCTGAACGTATTTCCCCATCCGCGCGATCGCGCCGCGTAACACGGAGTCGACCTGCATGTCGTTTTTCGCAAAGAACAAGTATGGACGCACCTGCACGCTGGCGTCGCGCAGCCACTCCGCCGGGATGTCGCCCGTCTTGACGTACGTCGTGCCGTCCGACGCGATCGTGACCTGCTTGTTGGTGTTGAGCAGCGCCGCGCGGTACATCGACTCCAGCTTCGGATCGCCGACGGTATACCCGGCGGCCGCTTTGGAGATGGTGTCGAGCTCGAGCGCCGAGGCGGGCCGAGGCGCGAGCAACGCGAGAGCGGCGAGCGTGCATAGCAGCGCGCGAACGATCGTAAGTCGCATTCGTTAGGGCGACCTTACCATACGGTGCCTGGGATTTCCTAGAAGGCGACGCCGGTCCGCGCGAGGAGCGCTCGTCATCACAGGCCGGCGAGCGCGTCGCCGAGGTCCGCGCCTGCGCGCTCGCGCAGGACGCGGTAGATCAGCGAAGCCGGAAATCCGAGCCGTTCCAGCTTGCGCGCCGCCGACTGATACGAGAGATCGGGCTTCGTGCGGCGGATGCGGTCGTACGCTGCACCGATCCGTTGCGACTCGGACGATTCCGCCGACGCGACGCGCTCGCGCGCGGCCTCGCGATCGATGCCGCGCTTGACGAGCTCCGCCACGAGCCG
>JAXDMB010000193.1:0-3774 GCA_034666325.1 Vulcanimicrobiota bacterium | reverse complement strand
CCGGGCCCGACACGCCGATGGGGAAGCTGCAGCGCCGCTACTGGATTCCGTGCGCGCTCGCGAGCGAGCTGCCCGAGGCGGACGGACCGCCGCTGCGCGTGCGGCTGCTCGGCGAGGATCTCGTCGCGTTCCGCGACACCGAGGGACGCGTCGCGCTGATGGACGCGTACTGCCCGCACCGCCGCGCGCCGCTGTTCTTCGGGCGCAACGAGAACTGCGGGCTGCGCTGCGTGTACCACGGCTGGAAGTTCGACCGTGACGGCGCGTGCGTCGACATGCCGTCCGAGCCGCCCGACTCGCTGTTCAAAGACAAGGTCAGGATCACGACCTATCCCACGTGGGAAGGCGGCGGTCTGGTGTGGGCGTACATGGGGCCGCGCGAGCACATGCCGCCGGTGCCGGACTACGAGTTCACGCGCGCGCCCGACACGCACCGCTACGTCTCCAAGACGTACGAGGACTGCAACTGGCTGCAGGCGCTCGAGGGCGGGCTGGACACGTCGCACAGCTCGTTCGCGCACAACAACGACATCCACGACAACCGCCATTTGCGCAGCCAGGACACCGCGCCGCGGCTGGAAGTGTACCGCACCGATTACGGCTACACGTACGCCGGAATACGCAAGCTCGGCGACAAGAGCTACGTGCGCGCGTATCACTACGTGCTGCCCGCGCAGCAGATGCGCGGCCGCGTGACGTCGCGCACGGGCGGGCACGTGGACGAGCACCCGACGATCAACGGGCACATCTGGGTGCCGATCGACGACCACACGTGCTGGGTCTACAACTGGATGTATTCGTACACACCCGATATTCCGCTCACCGAGGAGTACGCCGTGGCGCTGGAGACGCAGTACGGGCGCGGCCCGGACGACTTGATCCCCGGGACGTTCCGCCTCAAGGCGAACCTCTCGAACGACTATTTCATCGACCGCGAGCGGCAGCGCACCAAGACGTTCACCGGAATCACCGGCGTCAACACGCAGGACATGGCGCTCCAGGAAGGGATGGGCCCGATCGTCGACCGTTCGAAAGAGCACCTCGGCACGAGCGACCGCGCGATCATCGTGATGCGCCAGCTGCTGATGGAGGCGCTGACCGATCTCGAGGCCGGCGCGCCGCTGCGCGGCGCCGATCCGGCGACGTACGCCCGCGTGCGCGCGGTCGACCTCGTCATACCGCCCGCGCCCGACTGGCGCGTAGCCCTGAAAGACGAACTGGTGGCGAAGTTCTGATGAGCACCATTGCAGCAACGGCCGCGGCCGTCGACTATCCCCGGCTCGTCGCGCGAGCCGTGCGCATCCTCAACTCGCTCGCGCTGATGGACATGAACGGTCACGTCAGCGCGCGCGACGCAGCGTCGGCCCAGACGATGTGGATCAACTCGCGCCGCGCGAGCCGCTCGACGCTGGACGCCGGCGACGTCGTCCCGGTCGACTTGCCGTCGAGCACGCGCATCGGCGAAGGCGACGAGCCGCCGAGCGAATACCACATCCACCGCGCGATCATGCGCCGGCGTCCCGACGTCGGCGGGATCGTGCACTCGCATCCCGAGCACATCGTCACGCTGTCGATTGCGGGCCACGAGCTGGTTCCCGTGAGCGGCGTCGGCTCGTTCCTGCCAGAACGCGTGCCGGTGTTCGACGACGCGAGCCTGGTGAACACGGAAGACCGCGGCGAAGCGATCGCGTCGCTGCTCGCGGACGGGCCGGCGGTCGTGCTGCGCGGGCACGGCGTCGTGGTCGTCGGCCCGACGGTGGAAGAGGCGCTCGTGCGCTACGTGTGCGCGGAAGAGAACGCCCGCGTGCAGTACAAGGCGTCCGTGCTCGGCAAGCCCCACGTGCTGCGCGGCGACGAGCTGCAGTTCGTGCGGCGCGAGAACTGGACGGCCTCGATCGTCGCGAAGCACTGGCACTATCACGAACAGACCGCGCGCCGCAACGGCGCGTTCGAGGGAATCGAATGATGATCCGGCGGCTCCTCACGCTGCTCGCCTGCGCGGCGCTGGTGGCCCCGCTCGCCGCCGGGCCGGCGCGTGCCGCGGACGCGCCGCTGACGATCCGTGTCGCGACGACGCCGATCGAGCTCGGCGCGCAGGTGATGTACGCGCAGGATCAAGGCTTCTTCAAGAAAGCCGGCGTCAACGTCGACCTGCAGATCATGGACAGCGGCGCCGCGATCGCGGCCGCGGTCGCGTCGGGTGCGCTGGACGTCGCGCAGGGCAACCTCGTGACGCTGGCGACCGCGCACGAGCGCGCGCTGCCGTTCGTGGTCGTCGCGCCGGCCGGCTTGTACGCATCGAGCGACCCGACGACGAGCCTCGTCGTTCCCAAGACGTCGCAGATCAAGAACGCCAAGGACCTCGAGAACAAGACCGTCGCGATCAACGGGCTGCGCAACATCACGCAGATCGGCGCCAGCGCGTGGATGGATCAGAACGGCGGGGATTACGCGAAAGTGCGCTTCATCGAGATGCCGTTTCCGCAGATGGGCGCGGCGCTCGAGGCGGGCCGGATCGATGCGGCGGTGATCGCCGAGCCCGAGCTCAGCACGGCGCTGGCCGGCGGCTCGCGCGTGATCGCGCAGCCGTACACCGCGATCGGCAAGCAGTTTCTCATCGGCGGCTGGTTCACCACGAGCGCCTGGGCGAAAGCGCACCCCGCCGAGCTCAAGAAGTTCGTCGGCGCGATCGTCGACGCGGGAAAATGGGCGAACGGGCACCGCCCCGAGTCCGCGCGCATTCTCGAGAAGTACACGAAGATCCACGTGTCGCCCGGGATGAAGCGCACGACCTACGCCGAGCGCCTCAATCCGGCCGACGTCCAGCCGCTGATCGACGCGGCGGCGAAGTACAAATCGATCAAGAGCACGTTCCCGGCCGCCGACCTCATCGCGACGGGCGCGTGACCGCGAACGTCGAAGCGGCCGCGCTGCACGCGCTCGACCTCATCGCCGCGGCGACGCGCGATGCCGGTTACGTGGTCGCGATCGCAATCGTTGACGCGCACGGCGATCTCGTCGCGGCGCGCCGCATGGACGGCGCGCGCCCGCGCTGGATGCGCGCGTCGCTGCGCAAGGCCTACAGCGCGGCGGTGATGGACCGCGACACCGACGACTTCCACGCGGAGATCGTGCGCCGCAACCTGCAGATCGCATACTACGGCGACCCCATGCTGACCGCGCTTCCGGGCGGGATCGTCGTCGAGGCCGGCGGCGCGACGGTCGCCGGCATCGGCGTCACCGGCAAGACGCACGGGCGCGACGCGGAGCTCGCGCGCGCCGGCCTCGCCGCATTCGCGGCGGCGGCCGTTTAGTTCCACCCTTTTCTTCGGAGATCGATACAGTGGCAGAAACGACGCTCGCGGCGGTGAAGGTCGCACCGGGCCAAACCGAGATTCGCGAGTTCCCGCTTCCCGACGTGCCCGCCGACGGCGCGCTGCTCAAGGTCGAGGTCGCCGGCATCTGCGGCAGCGACGTGAAGATGTACGGCAAGCCGCTGCCCGGCAATTCCGTGATCATGGGCCACGAGAACGTCGGCTACATCGCCAAAGCGGGACGGCTGTTCCTCGAGCGCAAGGGCGTCGCCGAAGGCGACCTCGTGTTCCTCGAGCACTACCTGCCGTGCATGAAGTGCGAGTGGTGTCATCTCGGCGAGTACCGGCACTGCGAGGCGACGGACTGGCACCACAATCCCGCCGCGATTCGCTACGGCTACACCTCCGCGGACGCGCCGCCATATCTGTGGGGCGGCTTCGGGCGCTATTTGTACCTGCC
>JAXDMB010000192.1:0-3281 GCA_034666325.1 Vulcanimicrobiota bacterium | reverse complement strand
ATGGCGCGCATGCTATGCGCGGTAGCGCTGCTCGCCGGATTCGCGGCGGTGTTCTCGGCGTATCCGGCGCACATCGCCGGTGGCGCCGGCGTGGCGAGTGCGGCGGGCGACCCGGCCGTCGCGCGCGGGCGCGCGCTGTTCGCGTCCGTCGGCTGCTACGAGTGTCACGGGTACGCCGGGCAAGGCGGCGCGGCCGGGCCGCGCATCGCGGCGACCGTGTGGCCGTACGCGGCGTTTGCCGCGTACGTGCGCCACCCGGCGCGCGAGATGCCGGCGTTCACGACGAAGGTGCTCGGCGACGCGGACCTCGCGGCAATCTACGCGTACGTCCGCACGCTGCCGGCGCCGGCATCGCCCCCGCCCGCGCGTTAGCCGATCAGCTCGGACGCCTTCATCGCGCTCTTGAGCGAACCGTATTTCACTGCCGCGTCGAGCACCGGCTGCACGTGCTCCGCGTCGAGGCGCTCGCCGTAGGTCGCGCGCGTCATCGAGCGCACCAGCGCTTCGTCCAGACTCGCGCGTTTCGCGAGGATCACGGCAGTCTCGGCATGGTGCGCGTTCGCCCAGCGCGCCGTCTCCGCCATCGCGGCGGTGAAACGCTTGGCCGCGTCCGCGTTGTCGCGCAGCCAGGACTCGGACGCGACGAACGCGCCGATCAGGAACTCGTCGGCGATCGCCGTGTAGGCGCGCGCGAGCAGCTCGACCGCATCCTTGTGGATCGTGAGCGCCGGCTCGGTCAGCATCGCCGCGTCGACGCGTCCGGCCGCGAGCGCCGCGGCCATCGCGGAGAACGGCATCTCGATGAAGTGCGTGCGGCTGGCGTCGCCGCCGTTCTTGTCGATCCACGCGGACGCGCCGACCTGCAGCTCGCCCTTGAGCGTCGAGACCGCGATCGTCTTGTCGCGCAGATCGCCCCCGGTGCGCAGCTTCGAGCCGCGCGCTCGAACGAGCACCGTGACGGCCGCTTTGTCGGTGTACATCGTGGCGGGCGCGAGGATGCGCACCGGGACGCCGCGCTGGCGCGCGGCCGCGATCGACGTCAGGTTCGCGAAGCCCGCGTCGAGCGCGCCCGAGGCGACCGCCGCGATGATCGCGCCGCCGTTCGCGAGCGCGGATATCTGCGCGTCGAGCCCGCCGCGGCCGAAGATTCCTTGCGCGTCCGCGTACAGCGGCTCGGCGGAGACGTCGCTCGCGATCGTGCCGATCCGCACCGTGACGTTCTTGCCGGCCGCGCGCGCCACCGCGGGAACGGCGAGCGCCGCGCCGGCGGCGCCGAGCGCCCGCAGCACGCCCGCGCGCGTGACCGCGTTTGCGTTCCTCACGGCGCTCACCGGAACAGCTCCCCGTACTTCGCGCGGATCACCGCGGCGAGCTCGCGCGACGTCTGCGCGACCGGCGGGAAGCTCTCGTACCGTTCGTACGGAATGCACGCGTCGATCACCATGCGCGAGTTCGTCAGCTTCGTGTAGTCGGTCACCATCGTGTCCAGGCGCGACGACCAGCAGTTGTCGAGCAGCGTCGTGCGCGTCTTGGGATCGCAGCGCGTGCCCATCGCCCAAATCACGTCGTGGATGTCGGTCGGGTCGATGTCGTCGTCCACCACGACGATCCAGCGCCCGACGTAGCCCACGGGATTGACCTGCGAAGCGACGAGCCCGGCCTGCGTGGAGTGACCGTGATAGCGCTGCTTGATCGATACGACGCAGAACGTGCGCCCCGCACCCGCCTGGTGCAGCCACGCGCCGCGCACGTCCGGAATCCCGGCGCCCTCGAGCGAGTCCAGCAGCGACGCCGACCGCAGAAAGCAGCGCTCGAACAGGTGCGAGTGCGGCGGCTTCTGGCTCGCGGCGCACGTCAGGATCGGATTCGTGCGATGGTAGATGCGCTCGATGCGAATGGGCGGCTCTTGGCGCGCTTCGCCGGCGTAATAGCCGTGCCACTCGCCGAACGGTCCTTCACGGACCGTGTCGCCGGGCAAGATCCAGCCTTCGAGCACGATCTCGGAGCGCGCGGGGAACGGCAGCCCGGTCACTTCGCCTTCGATCAGCTCCATCGGCCGGCCCATCATGCCGCCCGCCCAGTTGAACTCCGGCACGTTGTCCGCCATCGTGTAGCCGCCGGCGAGATACGTGAGCGGATCCGCGCCGACCACGATCGCCACCGGACACGGCTGGCCGGCCTTGAGGTACTTGTCGCGGTGGATCAAGCCTTGCTTGCCGTTGGAGATGTACGACGCGCACAGGTTCGGTCCGAGCGCCTGCACGCGGTACGTGCCCACGTTCACGCGGCCCGTGTCCGGATCGCGCGTCACGACGCCGCATGCGGTGCCGATGTAGCGCCCGCCGTCGAGCTCGTGATGCACCGGGACCGGGAAGGCGAAGACGTCGACGTCGTCGCCGCGCACGACGTTCTCCATGACGGGGCCGTCGGACACGATCACGGGCTCGATCTGCTTGTACGCGCGCTTGATGTGCTTGCGGAAGTACTGCAGCATCTCCATGCGGTCGTTGGAGAGCGCCGCGTCGATACCGAGCACGGTAGCCAGGCGGTACGGCGAGCCGAACATCCCGTACGCCGTGCGGTATCCCTTCGCGTAGCCCGGAATGTCGTCGAACACGAGCATCGGCGCCTGCTCGACCTTCTGCCGGTAGAGCACCTCGGTGACGGCGCCCATCTCCTTGTCCCAGTGGGCGCCGTTGACGTGGGCCACCTCGCCGCGCCGCTCGCACGCGGCGATGAACTCGCGCAGGTCGTTCTGAGCCGTGGCGTTCTCGATCGTCAGCACGCACGTAGCGTATCGCCACGGCGGCGCCACGACAAGCAGGAGCGCGATATTCATTGCAGCGAATCGCCAGCGACTGCCGCAAACGAGCACCGGAGGGCGCATGTCTGACTCGGTCCGCCTCACGCGCGCGGCGTTCGTCGCGCTCACCGCCGCCGCGCTCGCCCGCCCCCGCGCGGCGTCCGCCGCGACGGCCATCCACGCGGGCTCGGCCAGCGACGACGACGCGACGCCCTTCCTGTACGCGCAAAAGTCCGGTCTCTTCACGCGCGCCGGGATCGAAGCGACGCTCGAGCCGATGCGCAGCGGCTCGGTGGTCGCCGCGGCGGTGCTGGGCGGAACGTTCCAATTGGGCAAGTCCAGCGTGATGTCGCTGCTCAACGCGCGCGGGCGCGGCAAGGCCCCGATCGTGATCGTCGCGCCGGCCGGCGTGTACGACACAGCCGCGCCGGTCTCGGGGCTGCTGGTGAAAGCCGACGGCCCGATCAAGACGGCCGCG
>JAXDMB010000191.1:0-10677 GCA_034666325.1 Vulcanimicrobiota bacterium | reverse complement strand
CACGCGCCGGCGGCCCGGCGCGCGTTGCTCCGCACGATGCCGGCGCAACTCGCCCGCTCAACGAGCTGCTCGCGTCCATCAACCTTACACATCCGGGCGGCCTGGAGCGCTGGCTCAACACGCCCGTCTCCGGGGCCGCGCAAAAGCTGCCGCAGCTCACGCAGCTTTCGCTCATGGTGCACGAGGTTCGCGAAGACGTGCGCGCCGCGTTCCCCGATCCGCTCGGCGACGACCAAACCGCATTTGCGCGATGGTTCGTCACGTTCGGCGCCGCGGAGTTCCGTCTGCACCGCTCGCTGATCGATCCGGTGCTGCGCAGCTTTCCGCTGCGCTTGCAGGTGCGCCTGACCGCTTCGCGCGTTCGCAAGCGCTTGAAGCGCGCGTCGAACGGCAAGGTATGAGCGCGCGCGTCAACGGCGTGAACCTCGCGGGATACCTCCAGGCGTCGAGCGGAGTCGCGGAGATCGCGCGCGGATCGGAGGCCGCGCTGGCGCGCGCCGGGATTCCGTTCGCACGCGTTCCGCTCGATCAAGATCACGCCGAGAACGCGGTCCGCGGCCGCATTCACCAGCCCGAGGGCATGCCGTACGACGTGACGCTCGTTCACGCGAACGCTCCCGAGACGTGGCCGGTGCTCAGCACGTTTCCGCGAACCGTCACCGCGGGCACGCGCACCGTCGGGTATTGGTTTTGGGAGCTCGCGGAGTTCCCGCGGACGCTCGCGGACCGGTTCGCATACCTCGACGAGATTTGGGCGCCGACGCGGTTCTGCCGCGACGCCTTCGCGCCGTTGTCGCCGGTGCCCGTGCGCTTGGTGCCGCCGCACGTCCCCGAGCGCTCCGTCGCGCCCGCCGACCGCGCACGGTTCGGTCTCGAGCGAGACCGCTTCTACTTCTTCACCGCGTTCGACGGGCAGAGCGTCTCCGAGCGGAAGAATCCGGCCGGCGCGCTCGAAGCGTTCGCAACCGCGTGCAAGGGCGCCGACCGGCGCATCGGGCTCTTCGTGAAGACGCAGCGCGGGCATCTTCACGCGCAGTACTCCGCCGAGCTGCGTGAAGCGGCCGCGGGCCTGCCGGTCGTGTTCTTCGACGGCACCGCGAGCCGCGCGGAGGTGGATCGCATGATCGCGTGCAGCGACGCGATTCTGTCGCTGCACCGGTCCGAGGGACTCGGACTGCTGCCGATCGAGGGATTGCGCCAGGGAAAGCCCGTCGTCGCGACCGGCTACGGCGGCACGACGGACTATCTCGACGACGAGTCGGGATTCCCGGTCCGCTTCTCCGTCGAGAACGTCGGCGCCGGCAGCGAACCGTACCCGCCGGATGCGGTGTGGGCGCGCCCGGACGTCGAGCACGCAGCATTTCAAATGCTGCGCGCTGCGCAGCGCGACGGTGAGGCCGCGCGACGAACCGCGAACGGCGAAGCGAGAGTCACCGCGCTCTACGGCCTCGACGCGGCGGCGGAGCGCTTCGCGAACGAGCTCGGGCGCCTGTCGGATTTCCCGGGCTCGCGCCCGATCGTCACCTAGCTCGCGAGCGCCGCGAGCGCGCCGCGCGCGCGCTCGAGCTCGCGGCTATAGTCGTCGAGCTTCGCGCGCTCAGCGGCGACCACGTCCGCCGACGCCTTCGCGACGAAGCTCTCGTTCGCGAGCTTCTTCTGGGACCGCGCGACTTCCGACTCGAGCCGCGCGATGTCGCGCGCGTACCGCTCGCGCAGCTTTGCGTTGTCCGCGACACCCCGGACCGCGAGAATGCGGTCGCGCACGCTGCCGTCGCCGCCGTCGTACGGCGCGATCTGCGCGCGTGCCAGCGTCGCGATCGCCTCCACGACATCCCGCTCGGGCTCGAGCGACGCCGGAATCTCGACGCGCATCCAGTCCTTGGGCGCGATACCCCATTCCGAGCGCGCGTTGCGCAGCTGATCGACCTTTTCGATGACCGCCCCGAACACCGCGGCGTCGTCCGGGAACGACGGAATCTCCGCGACGTCCGGCCACGACGCGGTGACGATGGTCGCGCCGTCGTGCGGCAGGGTCTGCCAGATCTCTTCGGTGACGAACGGCGCGATCGGGTGCATCGCGCGCACGAACGCGTTGAGCACGAACGACAGCACGGCCGCGCGCGTCTCCTGCTGCCCCGGCGCTTTGGTCGCCTCGACGTACCAGTCGCAAAACGTGTACCAGCCGAATTGCAGCAGCGTGTCGGCTGCGACGCCGAACTGGAAGCCGTCGTACGCGCGCGTCACCGCCTCGACGCATGCGCGCAGCTCGGTGATGATCCATTTGTCCGCGACGGTGAGCTTCTCGCGCGGCGGGAGAACGTTCGCGCCGGGCAGGTCTTCGGGCAGCGAGCACGTGTAGCGCAGCGCGTTCCACAGCTTGGTCGCGAAACGTTTGGCCTCGTCGCAGTAGCGCTCGTCGAAGCGCAGCTCCTGCGACTCGAGGCGCATCTGGCGCAGGATGCCGAAGCGCGTGCCGTCCGCGCCGTACTTCGGCACGAGATCGGTCATCGGATCGATCGCGTTGCCGAGGGACTTCGACATCTTGCGGCCGTGCACGTCGAACACGAGCGGCGCGATGAACACGGTCTCGAACGGGATGCCGCCGGCGAAGCGCAGTCCCAGCATCATCATCCGCGCGACCCACAGAAAGATGATCTCGCGGCCGGTGATCATCACCTGGTTGGGATACCAGTGCAGCAGCTCGGGCGTCTTCTCCGGCCAGCCCAGGATCGAGAACGGCCACAAACCGGATGAGAACCACGTATCGAGCGTGTCGGAATCGCGCCGCAGGTCGTCCGTGCCGTAGCGCTCGCGCGCGATCCGCTTGGCCTCGTCCTCGGAGTCCGCCACGACCACGTCGTCGTTCGGCGTGTACCACACCGGCAGCTGATGGCCCCACCACACCTGGCGCGAGATGTTCCAGTCGCGGATGTTCTCGAGCATCGCGGCGTAGGTGCGCCCGAAGCGCTCCGGCACGAAGCGCACGCGGCCGTCGCGGTAAGCGGTCAGCGCGGGCTCCGCGAGCGGCTTCGTCTTCACCCACCACTGCAGCGAGAGCAGCGGCTCGATCACGGCATGCGACCGCGAGCTCAGCGGGAGCTTCGTGCGATACGGCTTCTCGTCGACGAGCGCACCGAGCGCGCGCAGATCGTCCACGATGCGCTTGCGCGCGTGGAAGCGGTCGAGCCCGGCGTACGCCGCCATCTTGGCGGCCTGCGCGTCGATCGGCGCGCGCCGCTCCGGTCTCTCGTCGTAACGCCACAGCGGCGCTGTCACGCGTCCGTCGAAGTCGATGACCGTCGGCATCGGCAGCTCGTGGCGCTGCCCGATCTCGTAGTCGGTCTGATCGTGCGCGGGCGTCACCTTCACGGCGCCGGTCCCGAACTCGGGATCGACGGCGTCGTCGGCGATCACCGGGATCGCGCGGCCGACGATCGGCAGCACGACGTTCTTCCCGATCAAATGCGCGTACCGCGCGTCGTCCGGATGCACCGCGACGGCGACGTCGGCGAGATACGTCTCGGGCCGCGTCGTCGCGATGACGAGCCCTTCGCCGCCGTCCTCCGCGAGATAGCGGATGTGCCACAGGAACGTGTCACGCTCTTCGTCTTCGACCTCCGCGTCGGAGAGCGTCGACTGCGCGACCGGATCCCAGTTCACCAGGCGCGTGCCGCGGTAGATCAGGCCGTCGTCGTAGAGGTCGACGAACACCTTGATGACGGCGGCCGAGAGCCCCGGGTCCATCGTGAAGCGCTCGCGTTCCCAATCCGGTCCGAACCCGAGCCGCTTGAACGACTCGTTGATCGCGCCGCCGTACTGCTCGCGCCATTGCCATGCGAGCTCGATGAACTTCGCGCGGCCGAGCTCATCGCGCGTGCGCCCTTCTTTGGCGAGCTCGCGCACGAGCACGGCCTCGGTCGCGATGGCGGCGTGGTCCTGGCCGGGGATCCAGTCCGCGTTCTCGCCCAGCATGCGGTGGTATCGCGTGAGCACGTCCATCGTCGTATAGGTGGACCCGTGGCCGAGGTGCGCGTTGCCCGTGATGTTCGGCGGCGGCATCGAGATGATGAACGGCGGCCGCGCGGGGTCGGGGTCCTCGTGAAAGACGCGTGCCGCGAGCCAGGTCGCGTAGAGGCGCGGCTCGACCTCGGCCGGGTCGTACGTCTTCGGGAGCTCGGGCCGGGCGGTCATCGTCACCGGCTACCGATACGCGGTCGCCCGCCGATTTCCGTCGAACCGCACGGGCGGTCGCGCCGGCGCATGGTCCGCCGCGCCGCGCCGATGCTCGTCGCTACAGGCCGCGAAGACCCTCGGCTTGCGTGCGCTCGTCGGCCACGCGCACGCCGAAGTGGTACGACAGCATTCCGCCCAGCCAGCCCGACGCGCCGAGCAGGCACAGCGCGAGCAGCGACAGCCCGATCTCGTTGCCGGACACCGCGTCGTCGCGCGAGCCGGCCGCGTTCAGCCGCTTCTCGCGCTGCGCGAGGTTGAGCAGGTAGAGTCCCATCGTCGTCACGTTGAGCGCGAGATGCGTCGTCGCGGTGACGCCCGCAACGCTCTTCTTCGGAATCTTCACGTAGTCGAGAAAGCCGAGGAACGCGGCGACCGCGCCGCCCGCGAGCCCCGTCTTCACCAGCTCGGCCGAACCGCGCGCGAACACGCGCGGCTCCTTGCTGCGCTGCGACGCCACGTCGAACAGCAGGCTCGCGGCCCACGCCCCGATCGGCACGGTGACGGCGATCGGATGAAACGGGTGCCCGTACGGGCCCGCGAGCGGCGTCGCGGGCTCCTTGATCTGCTGCAATTCCGGCCGCGTCGGAGCGGTTGACGACATCGTTCGTGCGAGCCTAGATTCCCGCGCCGTCAACGCCGGCTTGGCCGGCATCGGCATCCGCTTGTCCCGCGCCCTCTTCGTACGCGTCGGTCGTGCCGCCGGCCGCGCCGTACGAGCTCGGTATCGCGCCGCTGCGGGTGCGCGTGCTCGTCTCGCGGTCGAGGTTCGACTCGGCGGTGCCGCTTTCGCCGGCGAGCGCGTCCTCCGCGATGATCGTCTGCGAGTTCTTCTGCGTGAGCGAAGGCTCGCTGGTGGCGGCGTCGCCGCGCGTGCTCGTACGATCGTTGGACATGCCGTGACCTCGGGTTTCAGTGCGTGCGTCGAATCGTACCCGGCCGTGCGCGCGCTACGCCGAGCGAGCGGTTACGCGGACGAGCCGCCGCCCGCTGTCGGCCCCGGCGCGT
Organism: Vulcanimicrobiota bacterium; assembly: GCA_034666325.1. GTDB lineage: Bacteria > Vulcanimicrobiota > Vulcanimicrobiia > Vulcanimicrobiales > Vulcanimicrobiaceae > Vulcanimicrobium. The sequence continues at coordinate 5,439 of JAXDMB010000191.1, read as the reverse complement.
TCTCGATGGTCTCACCGTACGCCGCAGTCTCCCCTTGACCGACGCGCGGCAGCGACGTCCCGGTCCCGTCGTCGTTGCCCGCAGGCAGCGAAGGATCTTCGTTCGCGCCTAGCGCGGTGTCCATGGTCCCGCCGTGCGACGTCTGATCGACGTCCACGTCGTCCGCGGGTCCGACGGGATTGGTGTCCTCGCGATCCGCCGGCGAAGCCTTCGCCTCTCCGCCGCTGCCGAGGTTCGTCATTCCGGTCTCCATGAGCGAGGATGTACCCGTCGGACGCGGGCATCCCGGGATCCACGGAGGCCACGGCGCTCGCGAACCTCCATGACGCCATGACGGCGTGGGTTACCGCCGCAATCGAGATCGGTGACCCGATTCCGGAACCGGCCGGCGTCGACCAATACAGCGGCAAATTCATGGTTCGCGTGCCGAAGTCGCTGCATCGGGATCTCGCGCGCCGCGCCGACACCGAAGGCGTCAGCCTCAACGCTCTCGTGACAACCTCGCTCGCCGCGGCTCTTGGCGGCAGATCGTTCGGCCACGTGACACCAAGCGTGTCGCTGATGAAGGGCACCGCGACGTCTAAAGGCAGGCGCTAAGCGCCCCCGCATTGACCTGCGCTAAGACGCCTGCTCGATAAAGTCGTCCAGCGCGTTCAGCCCGGCCAGCGTCGTCTCGGGTGGCGGAACGAGCGATTCCGGCGCGCTTTGTGCACGATTACACCAGGCGACACGGAACCCGAAGCTCGATGCGCCCCACGCGTCCCATGCGTTGGACGAGACGAACACGATCTCTCGCGGCGCGCACGCGAAGCGCTTCGTCGCCAGCGCGTAGACGCGCGGATCCGGCTTGTACGCACGCACCGTTTCCACGGACAGGACGTCGGCGAGCAGCTCGCGCACGCCGGCGTGCCGCAGCGCAGCGTTCGCGGAAACCGGCGTGCCGTTCGTCAGGACGGCGAGCGGAATCCCGCGCGCCACGAGCGCGCGCAGCGCGGGCGCGACGTCGTCGTAGGCCGGCATCGTGCGGAACGCTGCGATAAGCGACGTTTTCGCCGCGGCATCGAGCCGTTCGCCGCGCTGCGCGCAGGTGTGGTCCAGCGCCAGCGCGGTCACCCCGTCGAAGTCACGGTAGGCGTTCGCGAGCGAGCTCAGCCATGCGTACTCCAGTTGCTTTCGCCGCCAATCGGCCACGAACGGATCCGGATCGGCGACACCCGCCTGACCAACGGCACCGCGCAGCCCTTCGATCGCCAGAATCGTACCGTAGAGATCGAAGACGACGGCTGCGGCAGACATCGAGTCCTCCGGCGAGCGGAAGTCGCGGGCTACGCGCTCCCGCTCGCGCGGTCCTGCGCGGAGGCGATCAGACGAGCTGCGGAATCGACGCGCGAGCCGCGACGTCGACGCCCCGGGGGATCGCGTTGAAGAGGTCGTCGTTCGGGAGCGCGTGGGCCGGTTGCCGGAAGCTGTATTGCTGCAGCACGGAAGGGTTCGGGATGTGATGGGCCACGCCATTCGTGAAGAACGACTGATAGCCGTCGGACCGCACGATCACGAGCGAACCGCGGCTGAGCTCGGGGCCGCGCGCCACTCCGCTCAGGTCCATCTGATTGACGTTGATCGGCGCGAACAGGGCCTGTTCGGTCGGCGGATCGGGGATGTGGCACGCGAGGCCGTTGAACACGAGGTACTGAGCGGCATTGCCGGGCTGCTGGACAATGAGACCGTTGAGGTCAGGACGCGGCAGGGGTGAAGTGCTGTTGCTCATTTTGGTGCTCCTTTAAAAGCGCCGCAGGTCGCGGCACCGTCCGAGCATCGAGCATGCGAGTTACAACGAGGTTACCGGCGTCAGGTCCGACCGGCGATCGTGCGTTCGAGAAAGCGCAACACGCGCGTGAGCGGGAAGTCTTTTTCGACGAGCGGTTTGGTCAGCAGCGTGCGCAGGCCGGCGAGCTTGCCACCCAGGACGTCGGTGAAGAGCTGGTCGCCGATCACGATCGTGGCGCCGCGCGGCGTGCCGAGCAGTTTCAGCGCGCGCAGAAACGCGAACGGCAGCGGCTTGAGCGCGTTCGGAACGACGGGGATTCCGAGCTTGGCGCCGACCGACGCGACGCGCTCGCTGAAGTTGTTCGACACCAGCACCAGCGCGAAGCCGCGGTCGCGCGCTGCGGCGACCCAGTCCGCGACGCCCGGGGCGAGCTCCGGCTCGTGATAGGCGCAGACGGTGTTGTCGAGGTCGACGACGATCCCGCGCACGCCGGACTCGGCGAGCAGGTCGAGCGAGACGTCGGGCAGCGTGTCGGCGTGATGGTCGGCGCGGAACCTCTCCACGCTATCCCCGGTTCCGTCCACAGCTCGGTCACCCCGCTCGCAGCCGGTCCACCGGCGCGCGGCGGCCATCCCCCGGAATATGAAAGTCGTCCACGCCCCATTCACAAGGACCCCGGACTGCGATACAATATCTAGTACAGCCCGGCGGCCGCAGGTACAAGAGATTGTGCTGAAGCCGCCCAAGGGCAGATGCGAGGAACAGCGAAACCGAACATACGTTCGAGGTTTCGTGATCCCCGCCCACGCATCTTTCGCGACCATGAGGACGCAGCCGGAATGAAGTTCGCGCGCACCTACTCCGCCCCCGGCGACCCGTACGCCGGCATTGATTTCGAGCCGCGGACCTCGCGGATCGCCAACCCCGACGGCAAGGTCGTTTTCGAGGCGAAGGACGTCGCCATCCCGACCGGCTGGAGCCAGGTCGCGACGGACATCCTCGCCCAGAAGTACTTCCGCCGGGCCGGCGTCCCCGACAAGACGGTCCGCGTCGCCGAAGAGGGCGTGCCGGAGTGGCTGTGGCGCTCGGCGCCCGCGGCCGACGCGAAGTTCGTCGGCGAGATGGACGCCCGCCAGGTGTTCAACCGCCTGGCCGGCTGCTGGACGTACTGGGGCTTCAAGAACGGCTACTTCGACAGCGAGTTCGAAGCGCGCGCCTATTACGACGAGATGTGCGGAATGCTGGCGCGCCAGATCGCGGCTCCAAACAGCCCGCAATGGTTCAACACGGGCCTGCACTGGGCGTACGGAATCTCAGGCCCGGCGCAAGGCCATTACTACGTCGATGAAAAGACCGGGGAGCTCCGTGAATCGACGTCGGCATACGAGCGGCCGGCACCGCACGCGTGTCTTCCTTACCATGCGACGGTGACGACGCCGGACGGACCCGTAGCAATCGGTGCAATCGTCGAGAACGATCTCGTCGGACTTCCGGTGTACGATCAGAACGGAATCACCCGTGTCGTCGCGACGGCGTACAACGGCGTAAAGGCCGTCTACCGGGTGCGCCTCGCGAACGGCAACGCCATCGAGGCGACGTCGGATCACCTCGTTCTTGCGAGCGACTGGCATAAGGGACCGCGGACGTGGCGCGAAGTTGGTTCGCTCAAACCCGGAATGCGGCTCATGCAGCGCACCGACACCAAAATCGGCGTAGCGCACGAGACCATCGAAATCGCGGAAGCAGCATTGGCGGGATGGCTGCAAGCCGATGGCTTCGTCGGGCAATACGCGCACGGTACGAATCGCAGCCTCACCGTCGAAGCGATGACGGTCAACGAGGATGAGCGCGAATTCGTCGGATCCCTGGCGAGCGTCGTCTTTGGCGACGCACACTCACACGAGCGCCGCGCCGCAGTACAGGACCCGAACCTCGACGTTCGGCGGCTTCGCTTCTATGGTGAGAATCTTCGACCGTTTGTGGAACGGTATGGATTGCTCGACCGCCGCCTCGAGATGCAGGTGCCGGCCAAAGTATGCACGGGCGGGGCGGACGTCGTCGCAGCGTACCTCCGCGCGCTCTTCCAGGCCGACGGCTGCGTCAGAATCCGGGAAGACCGGCAGTCGAGCGACATCGTCTTCGGAACGATTTCGCCTGGACTTGCTGCCGGGGTCAGCAAGCTGTTGAACAACATCGGAATTTACAACCGCATCCAGGTGGGCCACGATTCCCGGGAAGACCGTCAGGACTACTACCACGTCGTGATCGCCTGGGGAGATGCGAAGCGCAAATTCGCTGACCAAGTCGGATTCGTTTCTCTTGAAAAGCGCGGTAAGCTCCAAAATGCACTCGTTCTTTCAGGGCGGACGGTTGCCCGCGTCCGAGACGAGGTCATCACGTCCATCGACTACGTCGGCGATATGGACGTCTATGACATTCAGACCGAGAGCCACGCGTTCCTGACGAACAATGTCGTCGTGCACAACTGTTTCATCCAGAGCGTCAGTGACGATCTCGTGAACGAAGGCGGCATCATGGACCTTTGGGTTCGTGAGGCGCGCATCTTCAAATACGGTTCGGGCACCGGATCGAATTTTTCCGCGATCCGGGGTGAAGGCGAGAAGCTTTCGGGTGGCGGGACGTCGTCCGGATTGATGTCTTTCCTCAAAGTCGGTGATCGCGCGGCCGGCGCGATCAAGTCCGGCGGCACGACGCGGCGCGCCGCGAAGATGGTCTGCCTCGATCTCGATCATCCGGATATCGAAGAGTTCATCACGTGGAAGGTGACGGAGGAGCAGAAAGTCTCCGATCTCGTCACGGGCTCGATCACGTGCGAGAAGCACCTCAACGCGATCCTCAAAGCCGCGAACGAAGAAACGCTGCCGGAATCGGCACGCCTCGACCCGACGCTCAACCCGCGTCTGAAGGCTGCCATCCGAGCAGCGCTCGGCGCCGGCATCCCGCAGGCGAACATCCAATACGCGCTCGATTACGCGAAGCAAGGCTACAAAGAGCTGACGATCGAGACGTACGACACGAACTGGGATTCAAAGGCGTACGGCACGGTGTCTGGGCAGAACTCGAACAACTCCGTTCGCATCCCGAACGAGTTCTTCGCGCGCCTCGACGCCGGCCAGACCTGGGATCTCGTTCCGCGCCGCCGCGACGGAAATCCGAAACCCAAGTGCGTCCCGGCCGCCGACCTGTGGGAGAAAATCGCGCTCGCTGCATGGCAGTGCGCGGACCCGGGCGTGCAGTACGACACGACGATAAACGAATGGCACACGTGTCCCGCCGACGGCAAGATCAACGCAAGTAACCCATGCGTAACCGGCGATACGCTCGTCTCGACCGCAGACGGCCTGCGCCGAATCGACGAGTTGGTCGGGAAAGCCGCGTTCGTCATCGGCGCAGATGGTAAGCCGCATTTTGTCAACCGCATCTTTCCGACCGGTACAAAGCCCGTTTATACGCTCCGCACACGCGCTGGCTATCAGCTCCGCGTCACGGCGGACCACAAAATCCTGACGGAAGAGCGCGGCGATGTCGCGGTCAAGGATTTGATCGTGGGCGAGCGAGTAATGCTTGGATCATCCGGCTTCGGCAACCGTTCCATCGATCTCGATCTCGCTGAATCCATCGGACTTGCGGTAGGAGACGGCTGCGTAAGC
>JAXDMB010000190.1:0-6379 GCA_034666325.1 Vulcanimicrobiota bacterium | reverse complement strand
GCCGAGGATCTCGCGCAGGACGTGTTCGTGCGCGTGTACCGCAATCTGCACCGCTTCCGCGGACGGTCCTCGTTCTACACGTGGCTGTACCGCATCACGGTGAACGTGTTCTTCGACCACAACAAATAGCACAAGCGCGCCGACGTTCGCTTGCAGCGGCTGCAGAACGCGATGCTGGACGTGTCGAGCGAGCAGCCGATCCCCACGATCCGTTCCGCGCGACGTTCGAGCGGCTCACGAGCGACACGTTCGCCCGCGCGATCCAGACGCTGCCCGAAGCGTTCCGGGACGTCGTGGCCATGCGCGAGGTGGCGGATCTCTCGTACGAAGAGATCGCGCTGCAGACCGGGATCTCCATCGGCACCGTCCGCTCGCGGCTGTCGCGCGCCGGACCCGGCTCAAGGATCTGCTGCGGCCGCACCTCGGCGCGGACGTCGCGGCCTGACGCCGCCGGGCTCAGGCTGCCCGTCCACCGCATCCCCAGGCTCGTCCACAAGACATAGTAGCGAATGTGGAGGGCGTGCACAATATCTTGTGGTGCACGGCAGGGTCTTCGCCTAGGAGAAGGCGAACCGAAGGGTCCATGGCAATGCCGTCCGTGTCTCTCGACCGGCCGTCACCGCGGGCGCTTCACCGCTGCCAAGACGTCGCGTCGCCCGCGCGTACCGCCTTCGTCCTCGTTTGCGAGGTCGAGAAGTGGCCGGTCTGGTTGTCCTTTCTGCGCAGCGCGCGCCGCGTCGAGCCCGCCGAACCGATCGGCCTGGGCAGCGAGGTCGCGATCCGCTCGAACATTCCCGGCGAGGACGAAGAGCTGTTCGAGGTGGACCGGTTCATCCCGGGCCACCAGCTCTCGCTCGTCGGCGCGTTCTCCGTTCGCCGCCGGATCGACATCCGGATCGAGCAGAAGAGCGAGCGCTCGAAGCTCGTCGTCAAGGTCGACTATCCGACCTACGGCGGTTTTCTCGGGGCCTTGGTCGACCGGCTCACGCGCCGGCGCAAGCTCGACATCGCCCTGAACGACTCGCTGATCCACTTCAAGGGGCTCTGCGAGTTCGACCAGACGCCGGGATCGATACTGGACGACTTCTAGGAGCGGCCTAGCACTCGTTGACGGAGTTTGCTAAAGCCGGTAAACTACCAGGAGACGCCTTTCGCCCCCGGAGATCCCCTTGCCGCTCTACGATTACAAGTGCCGCGCCTGCTCGAAGGTCACCGAAGTTCGCCACGGCTTCCGCGAGCCGTACGGCGGCTCGTGCCCGGAGTGCGGCGGTGACCTGGCCCGCGTCTTCAACCCGGCGGGGATCGTGTTCAAGGGGTCCGGGTTCTACCTGACCGACTCGCGCAAGCCGGCTCCGTCCGAATCCTCGTCGAGCTCCGGGTCGTCAGCGTCCGGCTCGGCCTCCTCTGCCTCCGGTTCAGCGTCATCGACCGGCTCGTCGGACTCCACGGGCTCGTCCTCATCGTCCGGCTCGGCCTCGACGTCCGCGCCTGCGGCGAGCTCGTCCACCGGCGACTCCGGCTCCAAGAAGAGCGAGTCGAGCGCCGCATAGGCATATGCCGCACGCGACAGCCTGGTGGGCGACGCCGCACGCGCTGCTCTGGTGGGTAATCCTCATCGCCTTCGTGGTGGTCCTCGCCTTTGCCGGCGCGCAAGCAGCGCGCGCGTTGCGTGAGCTGAACCGCTTCAACACCCGGCTGGAAGAGCTGGCCGACCTGCCGCTGGCGAAAGCGCTTCCGCGCGCCGCGCGCGACGTGCAGCGGATCGAAGCAGCAATCGAGCAGCTTGCGCCGCTCCTGGAGCGCGCCAAGGCCGCGGTCGCCGTGATCAAGCGGGGCCCGTTGCCGCCGGAACTGACCGGCGCCATCCGCCGCGTACGCGCGGAGGTCGCAGCCTTCCGCGCCGTCACAGGCCGTTAGGGCGCTCTGGCCGAGGGATCGATCCACGACGGATCACGGGGTCCCGTCTCGGCTCAGCCCCGCGCTGTCCTAGCTCGGTTCCTGACCGTCCTCGGGCGGCTCCCACGCCCAGCCGAAGCCGGTCTTCGGCTCCGCGGCAGCCCCGCCGAACGGTGCTGCTTCATCGTCTCCCGGCAGCGCGAACGGTGCGCCGAACGGCGGCGCGCCCGGTGGCGGCGACGGCGGTGCGGGTGAGACGTTCGCGGGCGGCGTCGGTGCCGGCGCCCGCGGCGGCGCCTGGACAGCGGGCGGTCGCGCGAGCGGCGCGTCCGGCGCGAAGCCGAACCCGAGCGACGGATCGGGCGGCGGCGGGACGATCTGATACGGCGCAAGCGGCGGCGGCGGCGCCGGGGGGGCGGGTGCGATTGCGGCGGGCGTCTCACGGGGCACAGGCGGCGGCGGCGCGGGCGTGACGTTCGGCCGGAACGAGCTGCCGCTCCCCTGCGGAAGCGGCACTCCGGCGGGCACGCCCACCAGCACGATGCGCGAGAGCGGCAGCAGTTGCGCGTCGCGGCGCGCCGCGAGCTCGCGCAACTCGTCGAGATAGGCCTTGGGCATCTCCTCGATCACCATGGCGTCGAGAACCAGCGACACGGTTTCCGCGACCGCGTGCTGCGGCGGGACGCGGGTGAACGTGAAGAGGTTCTGCCACACGTCGCCCTTCACGACCGACAGCAGCTTGCGCCAGTACTCGAGCGGCTGATAGCTCTCGAACTGCCCGCCCTCGCGCTTCGCGCGCGCGTACAGCGCTGCGATGCGCTTGCCCAGCGGATCGGCGGGCGGCGACGGCTCGACGATCGCGACGCGCTTCGCGACGCGCGCGAGCTCGGCAACCACCTGCGTGTGAAAACCCGGATCGATCTCGTGGAGATAGTGCATCGCGACGGCGACGTCGTACGCGTTCTCCGTCGCCGGAATCATCGTCGCGCTGCCGCGCATCGCGGTCGCGCCGAGCTTCTCGACCAGCGCGATCTGCGCGTCGCTCACCGACAGCACGGTGACGTCGAGCCCGATCTCGAGCGCGCGCGCCACCCACGCACCGTCGTTCGTGAGGCCGAGAAACAGCGCGCGCTCGCCCGAGCGCAACGCCAGCGCGTCCCAGATCTGTTCGTCGATCCGGTACGACTCGCGCTGAAAATCGGTGACGTCAGTCATAGGGAAGGTGGGACTCGAACCCACATGAGCTCTCACTCGGTCGCTTTTGAGGCGACTGCGTATACCGTTTCGCCACTTCCCCGTCTTCGCCGCCGATCGGAGGCCCGTTCGCGGCGACCCAGGCCCGCTCCGCTTCGAGGAACGCGGTCGCGCCGGCCGCCGTTCGCGGCGCCGACGCGAACGTCACGCGGCGCCAGCCCCCCGGCGCGAACACGAGCCGCAGCGTTCCGTTGCCGCGCGAGCGGGCCCACGACGCGGACTCCACGTCGCCGGGGCGCCACGCGACCGACAGGACCGCGGCGCCGGGCGTTCCGGACGCGCCGGCGTCCACCGTGAAGCCGCCGAGGCGCGGATCGATCTGCACGCCGCGCTCGAACGGCGACAGCTCGGTTCCCGCCGGTGCGAACGGAAGCGGCGCAAGAAGGTCGTTCGCCGCGAGCGCGGAGTACGAAACGAGGCGTTGCTGCTCCGCGGCCCCGCGCGGCGTGAAGCGCTCGTCGACGACGAGCCGATCGGTTTTCGCGCCGACCATCACGACGCGTTCGAAACGCGCGCCGCTCGGCAGCACGTCGGGCGCATCGTACGACAGATATGCGCCCGCACCGGCCGGTGCTTCGAACGTGCACCCGGCATACGGGCGATTGAACATGCCGGCCGGATAGAGATGCGTGTACTTCGCGATGCGGTCGGTCGGCGACGGCCGAGGCTGCACGAGCACGTCGTCGCGCAGGGCGCCCGTTGCGTCGAACACCGTGCCGAAGTTCGTATCCGCTTGGAGCGGCGTCGTGTACGGCCCGAACGACACGACGCGCGCGCCGCCGTCGGGCACGACGATCGCTATCACGCGGTCGTTCTGCAGCACGATGTCGTGCGCGCCGTCTTCGAAAACGTCGCTACGGTAGGCGTGTGGTCCGGGCCGAAGGCCAAGCTGCACGTGCGGCTCGGGATAGCGCGCGCCGAGGCCGAGCTGTATCCCGGGCGTGATCGGCCGCTGCGACGGCGAGAGCGGATACACCGCGGGCTGCGGCAGCGCACCGGAGCGCAGCGCAACGGAATGCCGTCCGTCGAGCGTCCAGCGGCTTTCCCTGCCGCCCAAACGCGCCGACGCCGTGCAAGCGAATCCGTTGTCGTCGCCTCGCGGCGCGATGTCGTAGAGCGCGTCGCCCTGCAGGAACACCGGAGAACCGGCGAGCGCGCTCGCGACCCGGCACGTGGACGTGAGACGGTCGCCCGGCGCGTAGCGCGGCGACAGCACGTGCAGATCGGCGTCGAGCGCGACGATGCGTGCGTCGCGCGGCCCGATGACGAACGGCGTGACCCGCGCCGCCTCCTCGGGAAGAAACGACGCGTCGTAACGCACCGAACGATCCGTCCAGTTCTCGACCACCAGAAACGTTCCGTGCGGGCTGCGCAGCAGCGTGACGCCGGGCGTGCGCCGCACCCCCGTGGCCGCGTCCACCGACGCGACGGCACGCGCGCCGGCGCGAGCGACGCGCGCAGCGAATGCGGCCGGGTCGCCGTCGCGCAGGACGGCGTAGCGAAACGTCGCGAGCTGCGCGTCCGAGACCGACACCGGATCGACGACGTCGCAAGCGATTCCGAGCCGGCGGCACGCGGCGAGCGATTCTTTTACTTGCGCCGCGGCGTGGAACGCGTCGGCGCGCCCGTCGTACGGCACGGCGACGTCCGCGGCGCGATGCGCCTGCGCGAGTGCCGGCCCGTAGAATGCGAGCTGCCCGAACATCTGAGCGGTCGTCTGGCCGCGCGCGTTCAGCGTGCCGTCAAGCGCGAACGCCGCGCTCCAGTTGTAGAACGCGTTTGAGAACGGCGCTTCCCAGCCGAACGGCGCCAGCGTGTCCTGCAGCGGGAAGTCGATCAGTCCTTTCATTCCCCAGCCGGCGAGCTCGCCGATGGCGAGCTTCGTATTCGTCGCGTCGGACAGCCGCGGCAGCGGATCGCCGGGTCCCGCCAGCCATCCGGCTTGGAACTCGCTGATCGCGAGCGGACCCGTGCTCTGCGTGCGCAGCGTCGCGGTTGCGAACGCGAGCTCGGCACGGTCGTGTTCGCCGAGCACCGACGCGTCGCTCTGATACCAGTTGCCCATCGCCCACACCGGTGACGACGACGGAACTTTCATCTCGAACGTGTTGATGAACGCGGGCGTCACCGGCCCGACCACCTCGCGCGCCTGTCGCTCGATCCAGCGCAAATAATCATGCAGATGCGGAGCGGGATACGTGTCGTTGTCGAGATATGCGCCCTGGTCGTCATCGAGCTGCACCGCCAGCACGCGGTCCGCCACCGGGCGGAACTGTTCGAGCGCGCGGTGCAGCCAGCGCGACGCATGACGCACGTGCGTCGTGTTGCGCATCCACTCGGCCGCCGCATCGTCCGCGTGCGCGTTCTGCAGCGTCGCGGTCGCGGGGTAGCGGCCTTCGAGCACGTCGTGCAGCGGCATGCCGTACTCCGGTCGCTGTAGCAGCCATGCCGGATAGCCGCCGTTGCGCCACTCGTTGCGGATCACCGGTCCGGGCCGCACGATGAAGAAGAAGCCGAGCTCCTTGCCCAGCCGCACCACCTCGCGCAGGTCGCGCCGCGGGTTGGTGCGCCCGTCGAAATCGAAGTCGCCGTCCGCGAGCTCGTGCCAGTTCCACGGCACGTACAAGTCGAGCGTGTTCGCGCCGATCGACTTCATCTGCAGCATCGCGTGCCGCCACCGCGAGCGCGGAATGCGCTCGTAGAAGAACGCGCCGCCGAGAAAGAAAAAGGGCTTCCCGTCAACCGTGAACACCGGCTCGCCATGTGCGTCGCGGACGACCATCGCATGGCCGAACGACGGCGCACCGTTCGCAGGCCGTGTATTCGCGGAAAAACGGTCCGCCGAAGCTGCGGCACGCGGTCCCAGATATGCTGTGTCAGCGCGTGGGACAGGTGACCGTGGAAGAGGCTCCGCAACCGCTGCGGACGTCATGAACGAGAACATGAGGAGCAGCGCGGCGACCGTCGCCGAGGCGAACGGCCAGCTTCGGACGATGCGCGCGCGCACGAGAAAAACGCTCGCGCCTACCGCCAAGGTGATGAGGCCGAACGCGATTGCGACCGCGCCGGTCGACCAGAACAAGAAGAGCCAGCCGGCCAGCGCGATCAGCGGCGGCAGCGGGTAGAGCGGCACGCGGAACGGCGCGTCGGGCTGCGCGCGCCGTGCGAGCGCCAGCGCGATCACCTGGCCGGCGCCTTGGACGAGCACGATGCCCGCGGTCAGCGCGGC
>JAXDMB010000189.1:0-11016 GCA_034666325.1 Vulcanimicrobiota bacterium | reverse complement strand
CGGTGTGCAGCTTCAGCGGCCGGACCTGCGCCTGCGCGCGGAGGCGCTCGCCGAGGATCTGCTTCGCGACGCACGGCGTGACGGCGGTTTCCGGCTCGTGTACGACATGCGCGCGTCGGGTTACAAGCCCGATTTGTTCCGCGGCGCTGCCGGAATCGGGTATCAATTGCTGCGGCTCGCGGCACCCGAGCGCGTGCCGTCGGTGTTGTCGTGGAACTGACCGCGAACGCGACATCGCTGCTTGCGATGCTGGACTCCGTCGAGGACGCGCTCCCGGCACTCTTGCTTCCGGCCGGCGGGCTTCCCGCGCTGCGTTCCGTCGCGGCGGACGTCCCGTTCGTGCCGCTCCTTGCGCTCGAGTGCCACCTCGGACCGCTGCCGCACCGCGTCGACGTGCAGACCGGCGAACCGTCGACGAACGGCGCGCTCGCGGAATATCTTTCCGCTGCGACGCTAGGCCGCCTGAAGCGTGATGACATCACGGCGGGCGGACGGTTCGAGCGCGCAATCGAGTCGATCTGGTTCGAGTTCGACGTCACCCCCGGCGCGCGTACCGGCGAGCCGGCTCTCTTCGCCGGATTTCGCCCAAGCGCGCACGTCGGCGCGGATACGCTGATCGCGCTCGGCAGCGCGATGCTGGGCGAAATCGACGACCGTACCGCGGCGCTCGTGCGCCGCTGCGCCGGCGCGGTGGGCGACCAAACGGAGATCACGCATCTCGGCGCCATGTGCGGGCGGCCGGACCGGCCGCTGCGCATCAACGTCGGAGCGGCAACCGCGCAGGCCGTGCGGCACTATGCCGCGTCCATCGAGTTGCCGCCGGAGCGCGCAGCCGCGCTCGATGCGGTGCTCTCCGCAGTCGATGCATCGACGCATCACTATCTGCTCGCGCTCGATCTGGCGCAAGAAGTACAACCGCGCTTCGGCGTGGAGTGCTACATGCGCGCACCGGAAGACGTCGCGGACTGGCGCATACTGCTCGACCGCTTCGTCGCGCTCGGCGCGTGCACGGCAGAAGAAGCGGACGCGGTGCTGTCCTGGCCGGGCCACGCGCCGCCACCCGCCGGGACCGCCTGGCCGGGCGCGCTGCGACACATCGAACGCTTCCTCGGCGGCGCAGGATCCGCTGCCGTCGTCCGTACGCTGAACCACCTGAAGCTCGTATGCGCGCCCGGCGCGCCGCTCGCCGCGAAAGCATATTTCTTGGCGCGCCACGTGTGGCTCGATGATAGGCCTTGAATCGAGCATCGAAGCGCTGCTGCGGGAGCGCACGATGAAACGCGTGCTGTTCGTCCGTACTTTCGTCCGCCCGACCGGCGGCAACGTGACCGTACGCGACTTCTTTGGCCACGCGCTCGCGTACCCGCGCTTCGACACCCGAATTTGGTTCGCGCCGGGCTCGCAACATGCGGAGAGCGATCTCTGGAGCGATCTTTCGCCCCAAGTCGTCGAGGCCGATCCGCGCTGGGACGATTACGATCTCGTCGTCGTGAACGGCAAGGACTGGCGTTTGCTGCCGCGGTCCGGAGGACGGTTCCGCGTCGTTCATGTGGTGCAGCATCTCGGCTACGCCGCGGACGAAGAGCTGCGAGGCTACCTCGCACGACCGGCGGTGCGCATCTGCATCAGCCCTGCGGTCGAGGAGTCGATTCGGCCGTACGCCGTGGGCCCGATCGTTCTGATCCCGAACGGCGTCGATACAAAGCTCTTTCACGACGACACGACGCTCCGCGCCGGTTCCGTGCTCATCTGGGCCGGCAAGGCGCCCGCGCTCGGCACGGCGATCGCACGACGTCTCGCCCGAGGCGGCGTCGATTCCGACGTGATCGTCGACTGGTTGCCGCGCACGCAGTTCGCCGCTCGCCTCCGCGCGGCCGACGTGTTCGTCGCGCTTCCGCTCGCCGCGGAGGGGTTCTACCGCCCCGCGCTCGAGGCGATGGCATGCGGCTGCGCAGTGGTGTGCAGCGACGCGCTGGGGAACCGCGGTCACTGCGTTCCCGGTGAAACGTGCGTGCAACCACCGTACGCAGACGCGGAGGCGCACGCGCAAGCCGTACTGCAACTTCTCGCGGACGCGGGCTTGCGCGAACGGATCCGAACCGGCGGTCGCGCCGTCGCCGAGCGTTTCAATCTCGCGTCGGAACGCGAGCAGCTCCACGCGGTGTTCGACCGCCTCATCGACGATCCGCTGTTCCGCTAGCCGCCGAAGAACTCGTGTTTCGACTGCGTCGTCGGCAGCAGGCCGTTGCCGAGGTGCTCGGACCGCAGCGCAGCGCCGAGCCGTTCGAGCTCGCCGCAGATCGCCTCCGTGGAGCTCAGGGCCGCGCCGGCTTGGCGGCCGATGTATTCGAGCTCCAGCTGCCGCAGCGTCGCTCCCGTCGTGTCGGCGCAGTCGTCGATGCTTGCAAGGTACGCGTTCCCGCTGGCGGTGACGAACGGAATCTTGCTCTGCACTTTGGTGAGGACGTTCGTGCGGCGCCAGCCATGTCGCGCGACGAACGCTTCGACGGGTTCCCGGGCGCCGTCGATATCGGTCGACCGCGAGGCGGCCGTGTCGCGCAGCAGCGCGCCGCCGTGCATCACGGCGCCGCGCTTGGTCTTGGGCGACAAGCGTCCGGCCGTGGTTTCCACGACGGTACGCTGCGCGCCGTCGTTCTCGCCGGTACAGACGTGATACCGGCGCATGCGCACGATCTGGTGCGGAAACGGCAGCAGCAGCCGCGTGCCGCGGCGCCGCACCAGCCAGTCGATCGCGGCGCCGCTCAATGCGGCCGGCTCGCCGGTGAACGCGAACTTCATCTCGATCTCGGGCGAGCCGGCGTCGTTCGGAACGACGATCTCGCGCAGAAGATCTTGGAACAGCAGCTCCAGCGACCGGAAGCGGAGCCGCCGCATGACACCGTCGGGATTGATCTGCGCGAGCGCCGCATCGACGTCGTTCGCGCTGGCCGCCTTGACCTCGACGCGCGGTCCCATCTCGCCGAGCGGCCGCAACACGCCGCCGGCGACGCGGAAGAGATGCCGCTCGTGGTCGACCGTCACGCGCACCGGCCGCGCGCCGATGCCGGACAGCTCGTGGTGCGTGCGGCGCGCGACGCGCACGGACGCGGGTTCGAAGCGGTCGCTGCCGAGCCGAAGCTCCCAGTCCGGATCGGTGCCCGGTTCGGCGCCTGCGTGCAGCATGACGATGCGGCCGGCGCCGATCTCGGTCGTCGCGCCGCCCGCGGCTTTGAGCTGGAGCTTCGCCGCGATGCCGTCCGCGATCACGCGCCGCACCGTTTCCGGCGTGATTTCGGCGAGATCGGAGTAGGATCGGAGACGCAGCGTGCGGTCGATGCGCGGTGATGCCGCGCTGTCCTGCTGCAAGAAGATCGTAAGGGTGTGCGGGAGGTCGTAGCGCGTGATGCGCGCGCCCGCGAGACGACCGAGCACGAGCGGAAGGTCGGATGCGAACAGCTCGCCGCGCCACTCGACGCGCCGCGTGGTCGTCATGCCGTCACAGCCTTCGCAGCGAGAAGACGGTCGAGTACCATCGTCAGCAGCGGCCGGTGCTCTCCGGCTTCGTCCATCGCTTCGCGGCGGGCCATCTCGAACGGCTCCGGATCGTCGGCAGCGTGCAGCGACAGCATCGTGACGCCGGCGTAACCGCGCAGCAGCTCGTCCAGCGCGATCTCCCCGTTCGCGCAGAGCGTCCAATCGCGAAGCTCGTCGACCCACAGCACGCGCGCACGCGTGCGCGCCGCCGGCACGCTCTCCGTGTCGTGCAGTGCGTCGAGATACGCGAGGTACGGTAAGTTCGTACCGGCTGCGGCAGTCATCTCGACCAGCGCGCTGCAGCGTAAGTTGGCTTCGATGAACCATGCGCGGCCGCGGCCGTTCTCGCGCTTGAACTCGATCTCGACCGGCCCCGTCACGCCCGCTTCGCGCACGAACGCGCACGCGAGCGCGGCGAGCTCGTCGTCGCGGCACCTCTCGACGAGCGTTCCGGCGCCGAAGGCGAGCCGCGGAACCTGGCGCAGCTTGCGCGTGACGGCCGCGACGACCGGTTCGCCGTCGCGCCGCCCGAGCACCATGACGGTGTAGTTCGACGGCGCGGCGCCCGGAACGTACGCGGATACGATGACGTACGGACATTCCGCAAGCGTCGCCGCGACGCGCGCGATGAGACCGTCGCGCGTGTGCTCGATGCCCATGAGCCGCTTGTAGCCGAACAGGCTGTTTCCGGGCTTCACGATCACCGGCAGCGGAATCGCAGCGAGCGCGCCGGCGATGTCGTGCGTTTCGCGCCGAACGATCGCGCTCCGCGGCACGGAGAGTCCCGCGCGTGCGGCGACCTCCGATTGCACGCCTTTATCGAGCAGCTCGTGAAGCGGGATCGCGCCCGCATCCGGCAGACGAAACCGTTCCTGCAGCCGTACGCGGTTGCGCGAGCAGAAGTCGACCGCCGAATCGGTCGCGCAAAGGACGACCGGCTTCTCGGCGCTCCGAGCGGCGATCATATCGAGCGCGGCAAGAACCCCGGCATCGCGCGCGCCCCCAATACGACCATGCTCGCTGTCATGGCGCATGTCGCTCATCGCCGTATCACCGTCGCCGGAACGCACGAACAGCGGATCGCGCACGTATCGCGAGCGGGCGCCGAGCGCGGGATACGGCACCGTGTGTACGCCCGTGACCGGCACGCCGCGGCGGCCGAGACAGCGCGCGATCGCGCAGCCGGTCTTGTTCAAATCGAACACCACGACCGGCACGTTCACGTCGCGTCCCCGTCCGCGCACGCCAGCCAACTGCCGTCGCCGAGCTGGTGCGCGTCGACGTGGTGCATGCGCGCGGCGTTCCAGCCCGTACCGGAGCCGGCGAACAACGGCTGCTCGGAAACGGGGCGCTCGCGATAGCGCGTGCGCGTCAGCTCGACGATCTCGAACGCGTGCACGGCGCTGCCGTAGCGGGTGGAACAGTCCTGCGCGAAGCGGACGGGGACGCCGTCGCGCAGGATCGTCCGGCCGGCCGGACGCGCGCGCTCGGCATCGTCGCGCACCACCGGGCTCATCGGATGCTCGCGCCACGGACCCGCGAGCTCCGGCGCTTCGAAGAGATGGAGATCGACCGCGCGCAGCGCCGGCGACGCGGCGAACATCCACCAGCGCCCGCCGAAGCGGAACACCGACGGATCCACCAGCTCGCCTTCGACGAGCGTTGCGGTTCGCGACCACCGGTACGGGAAGTCACGGGCGCGATACAGCGCGACCACGCCCGCGCGATAGCTTTCCGGGATCAGAACATGCTCGCCGTCCGCCTGCACGACGTGCGGGTACGAAAGGTGGAACGGCTCGTCGAGCACGACGCGGTCGTAGCGCCAGGCAAGTCCGTCGGCGCTGGTCGCATGCCCGATGACGCCGCGCGCGTCCGCGACGCGCATCACCTCGAAGAACATGTGCCACACGCCGTCCGCGAACACCATGAACGGGTCCGCGACGAACTTCGCAGCGACGTCCGAAACATCCGCGCACGTCAGTACCGCATTCGCGGCGCCCGGCTGCAGTCGTAGCGGATCGGCGCCGACGAACATACCGATGCTCCAGCTGGACCGCGGCGTGCGAACGGTGCTGTGCTCCAGCGGCACGCGAACCGCGCTGCGCTCGAGCGCCGTCCGGATGATGCGCTGCCCCGACCGGTTCAATTCAGCGGCCTCAGGCCGGCGCGGTCGATGACGTATACTTTGCCGGTCGCTTCGCCGTCCAGCAGTGATCCGACCGCGTCCGCAACCGATTCCGTCGGGACCGTGCCTGGAAAGCGATCCGGTGCGAGCGCGTTGACGCGCACGCCGATGCGCTCGTAGTCCGCAGCCATGTGGCACGAAAGAAATTGCAATCCCGCCTTCGACGCGCTGTAGCCGCCTTGCCCGGACCCGCTGTACACGTTCAACCCGGAGATGCTCGATACGTTCACCACCGAACGCCGCAGCGCGCGGTTCTCCTCCGCGCGCTCGCGCCAGAACGTACACGCAACCTCGGACGCAAGCAATGCCGGTGTGAGACAGTTCAGCAGAAGCTGCTCCGCGAGCTCGTCCGCGGCGTGCGACGCTTCCAGCGTCGAGCCGTAGAACGCGGAGTCCGCCGCGGCATTCACGACGTGATCGATGCGGTCGTAGCGCGCCAGCGCCAGCTCCACCACGCGCCGCACCGCACCCGCTTCGCGCAAATCCGCTTGCACGGCATACGTTCCCGCGCGCTCGGTGCGCGCATCCTCCGCGGTGCGGGGATCGAACGGCGCCGCGAGCTGGCTCGCGGCGGACGGCAGCCGCGTGCGGTACACCGCGAGGAACCGAATGCGGTCACCGTACGCGCGCAGGATCGCTTCGCCGAGCCGCCCACCGGCGCCGGTGAGCAGACAGACGGGTGCGTCAGCCCCAGCCGACAAGCGACCCGCGGCCCCAGCGCGCGTCGGCGGCGGAGACGTCCTCGTGCAGCCACAGGATGATGCTGCGCCGCGCGCTGCGCACGTTGCTCAGAAACGCATGGTACGAATGCGGCGTGCAGCGGAACGACAGCAGGCTGTTATCGATCGGCGCAATGCGCTTCGAAGGCGCGCCGACGGGCTGCTTCTCGAACGCGTACAATCCCGTCTCGCCGCCGTCGCCGTCGCGCCACGAACCGTTGCCCAGGAAGTAGATCAACGCCGCCGCGCGCACGCGCATCACCGGCGCGATTCCGTCGAGGGCGCGCCCGGTCTTGTAACCGCCGCGCGCATGATCGGGCAGGTTGACGTCGCGATCGGACGGCGTGAACCAGCCGGGATTCAAGTCGTTGTGCACCCACCCCGTCGCGCTGCCGGGCACGTGGTGGTGAATGCCGCCGTCGATATCGCCCGTCGCGCGAACGTCCATCAATCGCGCCAGCATGCGGTGAAACGCCGCATCGAGCAGCACGGGGAACAGGCCGCGATGGTGCTCGGCGAACGAAACGATGTCCGCGTCATACCGTCGCGCGGCACGCTTCCCGTCCGCGGGCAGCGCTGATGCCTCCGCCTCTGCGCGCCGAACGCGCTCGTCGAACACCGCGCCGAACCCCGCTTCGAGCTGCGCCTGCACGTCGGGAACGAACACGTTGCGCGCGACGACGTGCGGAAACGGCTGCGCGTACCAGATCCACGGTGCGCCCGTCAGCGACGTCGCGAGCGAGTCGTCCTCTCCGGCGTCGCGTGCCGGAGCTGCGGCGGTCACCAATGAGCGATGCTTTCCGAGACGTGAGCGTCGATCGCCGACCGCACATCCCGCCCGCTGAGGCTGCCGTGCCGGAATCCTCGCGCAAGTTCCCGCGCCAGCACCGACGGGCCTTCGCCCTCGGCGCGCCGCGGTCGCGGACCGTCGCCCGCCGCTTGCGCCGGGAAGCCCCAACGATCTTCGGAGATGCACAGCGCCGGACGCGGCTGCACGAATCCCGGATCGCCGGGCCATATCGCGGCGCCCCACTGCAGCACCTCGCCGTGCGCGAGGCTCACGATCGGATCGTCGAACCGCGGCCGCATCTCGTACTGCCCGAAATCCACCAGTTGCGCGCGCACCTCGTTCGAGGCGCCGATCTCGCGCACGAGCTGGACGTTCACCGCGTCGCACTCCAGCGGGAGCTTTCCGGCCAGCCACGCTTCGAGCCACCGCACCTGCTCGGACGATAGATCGGTGACCGGGTTTCCGGCATACCACACGCCCAAGCCGTCGTCCGCGCGCGCGAACCGAAAGCGCGTTCCGCGGTTCGACGACGTGATCCCGTAATGCCGGAACAGCATCTCCGTTTCGAGCTTCGTGAGTTCCTCGACCGTGCCGCGCAGCGGAAGCTCGCGTCCGTGGAGCGGCCGGCGATGCGCGCGCCGAACGAGCGCGCCCGCTGCGAGCGTCTCGCCGGCTCGCGTCTTCGCGTCGAAACCGAGATCGATGACGCCGTACACGGGCACGGTCCACAACGCCGGCGCGGCGCGGCGGAAGATTTCGTCGATCAGCGCTTGGAACAGCACTTCGCGCAGCACTTCACGCAGCGAGCACAATCCCGAGGAGTGCAGCTCGAGCGACGGCGTCCGCCCGGGTGCGACACCGGCGCCTTTGACGTCGAGCAGCCCGCACGGCGCGCCGGTCGCCGGATCGTGCGCGGGAACGACGACGGCGCGTCCGTAGCGCGTGGGCCGCCACGCAGCGCGCGCTTCGGTGTGAACGTCGATTCGCGCATTGGCCGCCTCGCCGCGCATCTGCGCCTCGGACACGACCCCGGCATGTTCGAGCAGCCAACGCTCTCTCGCGCCGTCGCCGTCGCCGTCGAGCACGGAGTCGCCGCTACCGCCGTCCCGCAGCTCCGGGAAGTCCGCCTGCAGCAGGTCGTGATCCGCGAAGACGACGCGCGCGCTCGCCACGCGGCGCACGGTGTCGGGGACGGTTCCCGCATCGCCGATCGCCTCGATCGTGCGTGGGATCTCGCCCGGCGGAACGCGCGCCAGCGCTACACCAGCTTCGCGAGGTTCGCGGCGAACGCGGCGATCGTCTTTTGCGCGACCGCTTCGATGAGCCGGCCGCCGACCGTCGCGACGATGCCGCTGATCTGGGCGTCGGTGTGGATCGCGACGTGCGTCTTGCCGTTCGCTTCGGTGGCTTTCGAGACGATCGTCGCGGCGACGCCGCCGCGGCCGCGCGCTTCGTCGCCCTTCACCTTGAACGTGGCCGTGTGCCCCGCGTCGTCGATCGACTCGACGGTGATCGTGGCGCGATAGCTCACCTCGACGGGGCCGACTTTCACCGACGCTTTCGCCTTGTACGTCCGCTCGTCGACGACTTCGGTGACCTCCGCGCGCGGAATGCAGGTCGCGACGCGCGGGATGTCCTTGAGCAGCGTCCACACGCGGTCGACCGGCGCGTCGATGTCGAAGCCGTCGTCGATCGTCACGTCGCCGAAACCGTGGAACGGTCGTTGTGCACGGGCAACGATCCTTCGCTGAGCCTGCCGCCGCGGCGGTTCTCGCGCAGCGCGATGATCTCGGCGGCGATCGAGATCGCCGTCTCTTCAGGCGTGCGCGCGCCGACGTCCAGGCCGATCGGCGCGCTGATGCGCGCGAGATCGGCGTCGGAGATGCCGATGCGGCGCAACTCCTCGACGCGGTTCGCGTGCGTCCTCCGGCTGCCCATCGCGCCGATGTACCCGGCGTTCGTGCGCAGCGCCGCCTGCAGCACCGGGATGTCGAACTTCACGTCGTGCGTGAGGATGATGAGCGCGGTGCGCGCGTCGACCGGCGCTTTCGACAAGAACTCGTCCGGCCACGCGACGACGATCTCGTCGGCGTCCGGGATGCGCTGCTTCGTCGCGAACACCGGCCGCGCATCGATCACGGTTACCATGTAGCCGAGATACTTTCCGATGCGCGCCATCGCGCGCGAGAAGTCGATCGCGCCGAACACGTACATCGCCGGCTTGGGCGCGTAGGCCGCGATGAACAACCGCACCTCGACGCCCACCGGCTCGCCGTCCTCGCCGAAGGTGCGGATCGCGTTCTCGCCGACCGCGAGCAGCGCGCGCGCCTCGCCCGCCGCGGCATGGTTGAGCCCGGACGTTCCGAGGTCGCCGTACACCTGGTCCTCGAGCACGAGCAGCTTTCCGCCGGCCTGCGCGCCGTCGAGCCGCGTCGCGAGCGCGACCGGGCGGTCGGCGTGCAGCGCTTCGGCGAGCCGCTCGAAGACCGTCACCAGTCGAGCCGCTCCACGAACACGTGGATCGTTCCGCCGCACGTCAGCCCGACCGAGATCGCGTCGGCGTCGCTGATGCCGTACGTCACGAGCCGCGGCCGGCCGGACGCGATCGCGTCCTGCGCCTCTTCATACACCGCCGATTCCACGCAGCCGCCGCTCACCGAGCCGGTCACGTCGCCGCGCTCGTTCACGGCCATCGTGGCGCCCGGGTCGCGCGGCGCGGAGTTCTCCACGCCGACCACCGTCGCGACGGCGACGCGCTGGCCTTCGCCGCGCCAGCGCTCGATCGTGTCCAGAACGTCGATCATGCAGTCTTCCCTTCGATGGCGTCCGCGACGGCTTCCAGCGTCCGCAAGCTGTGACCCGACAAGAACGCGTCGAGATACGGTAGCGCCGCTGCCATCCCCCGCGCCAGCGGCTCGTACGCCACGTGGCGCTTGTGCGGGTTCACCCACACGATCCGCCGCGCCAGCCGCCGCAGCCGCAGCATTTCGACGCCGACCAGCGCCGGGTCGTCCCGCTCCCAGCCGTCGGAGAGGATCACCACCGTGCCGCCGCGCGCGGCGCCGCGCTGCGCGAACCGGTCGTTGAACGCGCGCAGGGCCGCGCCGATCCGCGTGCCGCCGCCGTAGTCGCGAACGGTGGCGGCGATGGCGGTCATCAGGCGCTCGTCGGTCGCCCGCTTCAGCAGCGGGGTGAGATCGGTGAGCTGCGTCGCGAACGCGAACGCGCGCACCGCGGGCCGCGCGACCGCGGTGACGCGCGCGTACTGCAGCAGCGCCCGCGCGAACGGCGCCATCGAGCCGGAAACGTCGAGCAGAAAAACGACGGGACGCAACCGCTCCCGCCGACGCGTCGCACGCCGCTGGACGAGCTCGCCGGCGGTACGTGCAGCACCGCGCAGCGTTCCCCGAAAGTCGAACCGGTCGCCGCGCACGTGCGCGCGCCGCCGCCGCGAAGCGCGATACTCCCCGGCAACGCGGACGCGCGCGATCATGCGCAGCATCGCGGCGCGCTCGCTCTCATCGAAATCCTCGAACGCTTTGTCGGCGAGCCGGTGCTCGCTGGACGCAAGAATCCACTGCGTGGGCGCACGCTCGGCAAGCCGCTCGTCCGCCGGCCGCTCCGACGGCGGCGGCGGAATGGACTCGCGCTTGGGACGCTCGGCCTCATGCCGCTGCGGAGCATCGACCGTACGAACGAGCCGCTGCAGCGCATCCGCATCACCGAGCGACCCGAAGAACTCGAGAAACGCCGCATGAAACGCATCGAGATCGTCAATGGAAGGCAGC
>JAXDMB010000188.1:0-5778 GCA_034666325.1 Vulcanimicrobiota bacterium | reverse complement strand
CATTCGGCGCCGCGCAGCCGTTCACGCGCGTCGATGCGTACGCGCGGTTCCGCGCCGCGCCGCGCGCGGTCGTCACGCTGCGCGTGTACGATCTCGGCGGCGAGCGCTACGAAGAGATCGGCGGGTATCCGATGCCGGGGCGCTCGTTCGTGCTCGAGCTCTCCACGCGCTGACGCCGTGCGCGTGACGCGTCTGGCGGTGCTCGCCGCGCTCGTTCCGGTCGCGATGCTGATCGGCATCGCGTTCGGCGGCGCGGCGCTCGCGCCGGGCGCGCTCGTGCAGGCGCTGCTGCACCCGTCGGCGGGCGGCGACGCGGCGACGATCGTGTGGCAATTGCGCGTGCCGCGCGTCGCGATCGCCGCGACGGTGGGCGCGTGCCTCGCGCTCGCCGGAACGCTGCTGCAGGCGCTGCTGCGCAATCCGATCGTCGACCCGTATCTCACCGGCGTCGCGAGCGGCGCCGGCGCGTCGATCGCGATCGCGGCGACCGCCGGCGTGGCGCCGGTGCTCGTGCCGCCGCTGGGGTTCGTGTCCGGGCTCGCGACGGCGGTGCTCGTGGCGGTGCTCGCGCGGCGCGGGCCGCGGCTCGACGCCGAACGGCTCGTGCTCGCGGGCGTGTCCCTGTCGGCGCTGCTCGCCTCGATCGTGACGCTCGCGATCGAGCGGCTCGCGCGCGGGACGGCCAGCGAAGCGATCTTGTCGTGGCTCGCGGGCTCGCTCGCCGGGCGCGGCTGGGCCGATCTCGCGGCCGCAGCGCCCGAAGCGATTCTCGGCGCGCTGCTCGGCGCCGCGACGATTCCCGCGCTCAACGTGCTGCGGCTCGGCGAAGGGCGCGCGGCGGCGCTCGGCGTGGGCGTCGTCCGGTTGCAATGGGCGCTCCTGGTCGCTTCAACGCTGCTCACCGCGGCCGCCGTCGCGCTCGCGGGCCTGGTCGGGTTCGTCGGGCTGGTGGTGCCGCATCTCGCGCGCCGGGTGGTGGGCGCGGACCTGCGCGCGCTCGTTCCCGCGAGCATGCTGGTGGGCGCGTCGCTCGTCGTGCTCGCGGACGCGCTCGCCCGCACGCTTGCGGCGCCCGCGGAGATTCCGCTCGGCGTTCTGCTCGCGTTCGTCGGCGTGCCGACCTTTTTGGTCCTGTATTTGCGCGGTGCCGCACGTGCGTACGCGTGACCGCGACGGGTGCGAACCCCGAAGCGGGCGTACTGGTACCACGATGACGTTGCATCGGGCCGGGTCCGCGTTAGCGGTTGTTTTCGTCGCTGCCGCATTGGCTGCGTGCGGTGGCGGTGGCGGGGGCGGAGCCGCCGTCCCCGGCGGTGGGAGCGGAGGCGTCACGGCGACGCCGACACCGACGCCGGTGCCCGTGCCGACGTCGACCGCTGTCGCCTCGAGCGGCGTCACGCTGCTGGCTGCAACCGGAAGCACGATAACGGCAGGCGTGCGCGCCACGTCGCCCGATGCCGTGGTGCTCGCGCAGGCGGCGACGACGCCGACGGAACCGCCGTCCGGGTCGGCGCTGTCCCAATACCCGGCAAGCGTGTCCGACACGGCGGGGACGACGGGGTCGTCCGCGGCGCGAAGCACGCAACTGCGCCAGCGTATCCTCGAATCCCACGCGGCCGAGAGCGCCGACCGGATGCGCGAGATGACGTTCCCGGCAAGCGTCCTCGCGCCGAAGCTGCGCGACCTCACCGCGCGGCCGGTGCGCGCTCCGCAGGACGTGCGCTCCACGCGCGCAGCAGCGGGCACGGCCGGGCAGCAGCGCCAGTTCAAGATCCTAACCTCGAACATCGGCAACTCCGGCGGGTGCGCGAGCGGCCAAAGCGCTTCGTACGTGTGCTTCGTGACGATCACGGCAACGCTCGAAGCGGCCGGCGGGCACGCTAATGTATGGGTGGACAACGCGTCGCTGGCGACGGTAGGCGAGTTCACCAACGTGCCGGCCGAGTTCGCCACGATCGCGCAGAGGTTCGATTCCTACTACGCAACCGAGACCAGCGCGTTCGCGCCGGCGTTCTACTCCAGCCTGTCGCCGGTGATCTTCCAGTACTCGTCCTCCAAAACGCAGTGCGACGCGAACGGTAACGACCTCGGCAGCGGCCACTACTTCACGACGGACCTGAGCGGCTCGAAAGGCACCTCGATCGACATCGTCATCACCGATGCGCTCGCAGGCACCGGTGAAGGCGGCTACTATTTCAGCGGCGACGAGTTGCCGCAGTCGCTGTTCGACTGCGACCCGCCGTCGTCCAAACGTCTGGTCAGCAACAACACGTCAATGTTCGTCATCACGGGCAACAACTATCCCACCGGCCCGAACCTCGGTCAGTTCAACGAGAGCTACTGGCTCAACACCGACGTGCCGCGCAGCATGTCGCACGAGCTGCAGCATCTGCTCCACTCGCACTACAAGGTGCTGCGCCCGGCGATCCTCGGGCAAAACGCGACGTTCGACGACACGTTCGTCGAAGAGGGCATGTCGATGCTCGCCGAAGACATCGCGGCCGACGGCGTCCACATCGACACGCCGCGCTACTCGTTCCAGTTCTTGCTGGAACCGTCCCTGTACTCACTGACGTCCTTCACGGGGTTCCAGCCGAATCCGACGAGCACCGCGGCGAACCCGCCGTACGGCTGGTTCTCCAACACCGCCGGCAGCTATGGACAGGCGTATCTGTTCCAGCGCTACATGTACGACCGTTTCGGTCCCGGCGAGATCGCGTCGATCTACAACAGCATCGCGTCGAGTCCCGCAGCGGTTGCGGCGGCGGGGGGCGAGCCGTTCGCGCAGCTCTACCGCGAGTTCGCGGCGGCGGTCGGCGCGCAAAGCTCGCCGGTAGCCGGTTCACCGTACGCGTTCTCCGCGGCCATCGTGCTGCGCGGCAACGTCGACGTTCCGTCGCGCCGCACCGGGTCGCTGAGCACGCGCCACCTGGTGTTCGGCGGGCCGCAGCCTCCCGAGACGTTCGCGAACAATCTGCCAACCGGCTTCATCACGCTCGCTCCGGGCACGAGCGGAACGACATTTCTCATCGACGGCGCAACGCTGTTTCTTCCCGTAGCGAACGGCGGGTCGGGCTCCACGATCACGGTCAACGCGCCGGGCGCGCCCGCGTATCAGGGAGCATCGGTGCAAGGCGCGCTGCCAACTCCGCCGCCGGCGTCAACATAATCGTGGGCACGTGACGGCGCTGGCGCTCGAGCGCGTCGATATCGAGCGCGGCGGCCGCACGCTGCTGCGCGACGTCTCGCTCGCGCTCGGCGGCGGTGTCGTCGCGGTGGTGGGCCCCAACGGCGTCGGTAAGACGTCCCTGCTGCGCGCGATGGCCGGCGCGCTCACGCCCGCCGGCGGCACGATAACGCTGGACGGCATCGCGGTGCGCGAACTGCACCCGCGCGAGCGCGCGCGGCGCATCGCGCTCGTCGATCCGGCCGAACCGGTGCTCGCCGCGCTGACCGTGACCGACGCGGTCGCGGCGGCGCGCTTTCCGCACCACCGCTGGTGGGAGTGGGAAGCGACGGCCGACGACGACGCGGCGGTCGCCGACGCGCTCGAACGCACCGGAATGTCGGCGTTTCGTGCGCGCGAGCTCGGCACGCTTTCGGCCGGCGAGCGGCAGCGCGTGTGGATCGCGCTCGCGATCGCGCAGCGCGCGTCCGTCGTGCTGCTCGACGAGCCGACGTCGCACCTCGATCTTCGCGCGTCCGTCGAAACGCTGCAGCTCGTGCGCGAGCTCGCGGCCGGCGGCGCGCTCGTCGTGGCGGTGCTGCACCAGCTCGAAGAAGCGGCGGCGTTCGCCGACCGCGTCGTCGTGCTCGGGTGCGAGCGCGTGATCGCCGACGGGCCGCCGGAGTCGGCGCTCACGTCGGACACCATCGAGCGCGCGTTCGGCGTCGCGGTGACGGTGGAGCACCGGCCCGACGGGCTGGCGTTCCACCGCAACGCGGCGCCGCGCGCGGCTGCGGCGAGCTCAGGCTAGAACTTCACGAGCACCTGCGCCGCGACGCTCTGCATCGAGCCGCGGAGCGTGCCGGCGGAGTCCGCCCACACGAGGTGGTTCGACGAGTCGGAGCGGCCTTCGAGGCGAAACACCAGCGGCGCCGACGGCGCGTACGCGAGCGTGAGCGTTCCCTCGCGCCATTGCTGGTCGAACCCGGTGCGGTAGCCGCCGTGGTCGTTGAACGACTCGCCGCGCACCGTCGCCGACAGCTTCGGTGCGATCTGGTACGTCGCGTAGCCGGCGAACCCGTTCCACGTCGCCGTTCCCAACGGGCCGCCGATGAAAGCGCCGGTCGAGTCGATGAGCGGCACCGCGGTTTGGCGGCCGCTGTCGAAGTTGCCGACGAACGTCAGCGCGGGCGTGGCGTGGTACGTGCCGACGACGTCGATCAGCGAGCGGTGTCCGGCGGGTGAGTCGCCGGTCGCCGACCACTGCGCGTTCGAATAGCGCTCCATGCCGGAATAGCCTTGCGCGGTGAGCGCGAACACCGCGCCGTTGTACGCGATTCCGAGCTCGCCGGTCTTCGGACCGCCGGGGCCTTTGAGATTGTCCCAGCCGTTGTTCACGCCGGCGATCACGCTGATCAGCGGGGTCGCGGTATAGGTGAGGCGCGCGCCGGTGTGCGTGAACGGCACGGCATAGCCGAACAGGATCGAGCGCGAGATGTTCACGTTGGCCGGATCTTCGATCACCTCGGCGCCTGCGAGCGTCGCGAACTTGCCGGCTTGCAGCGCGAACGGACCGCTCGAGAAGCCGACGTAGAGCTGCGTGACGTCGAACGCGGTCTGCAGCGCGTTCGGATTGTTGGCGTACGGATACGACGCGATCACGTTCGCGTTCGTGCCGGCGGTGAGCTCGACTTTGCCGAACACGGCGCCGTTCTTCTGAAGCTGCACGTTGATCGCGTTGAGCATCGGCTGGCGGCTGATCGTGTCGAACACGCGCGACGCGCCGCCGTTGGCGAACGAGAACCCGGCGGTTCCCGGCCCGAGCGACGAGTCGTTGAACGACGTCGCGGCGAAGCCGGACGCCTGCCACGCGCGCGGCGTCGGCGAAGGCGATGGTGACGCTGAAGGCGCCGCCGAAGCGGCGGGCGCCGCTGTGGCCGGCTTCGTGCTCGGCGCGGGCGATGGAGTGACTTGCGCCAGGGCCGGAACGGCGGTGAGGGCGCATGCGGCTGTCAAGGCCGCGACCAGTGTTTTCAAACCTCCTCCTAACGAAGGTGCGGGGAGAATGCAAAAGCCGTGCTGAGCCCCGCGCTCGGCACGGCTTACGATTGTCGGTTAACGAGCCGCCGCGGCGGCGTGCGTTACGCCGCCGGGACGAGCGTCTCGCTCGGAACATGCGCGGCCGCTGCGGTTTGGCGCGGCGCCGAAGGCAGCACGAACCAGGACGCGACCAGCGCGACGAATGCGATCATCGAGGCAACGGTTTCCAACGTAAGGCTCCTTGCGTTATGACGGGCTGTAAGCGACTTCGGAGTGCTGCGAGAGGTCGAGCCCCATGGCTTCCTCTTTCTCGGACACGCGCAGCGGGACGAACACGTTGACGACTTTGAGGATGATGAACGTCATCACGCCGCTGAAGATCCACGACGAGCCGACCGCGATCGTCTGGATCCAGAGCTGCGCGGGATTTCCGTAGAAGAGACCGTTCGCGGCGCCCGCGTTGATCGCGGTCGTGGCGAAGAGCCCGGTGCACAGCGCGCCGACGGATCCGCCGACGCCGTGCACGGCCCACACGTCGAGCGCGTCGTCCACCGCCATCTTGTCGCGGAGCA
>JAXDMB010000187.1:0-6419 GCA_034666325.1 Vulcanimicrobiota bacterium | reverse complement strand
CTTGATCCGCGTCACGAGCGCCGTGCCGCCGTAGATCAGCCCGGTATACAACTGCACCGCGCTCGCGCCCGCGCGCAACTTCGCGTACGCGTCCGCACCGCTCGCGACGCCGCCGACCGCGATCAGCGGAACCGCGCCGCCCGTCAGCTCGCGCACGCGCGAAAGCATCGCGGTCGACGGCCCGAACAGCGGCGTGCCCGACAACCCGCCCGCCTCGTTCGCGTGCACGCCGCGCAGCCCCGCGGGCCGCGCGCGCGTCGTGTTCGCGACGACGATCCCGTCGATGCGCGCGTCCAGCAGCGTCGCCACGAGCCGCTCCAGCAGCGCGTCGTCGACATCCGGCGACAGCTTCGCAACGACCGCCGGACGGGACGCGCCCCACTCCAGCGCCGCAAGCCGCGCGAGGAGATCGCCGAGCCGCGCGGGATCCTGAAACACCTGCCCGTTCGCGGTGTTCGGACACGATACGTCCAGCGTGAGATAATCCGCATACGGCGCAAACCGCCGCGCGAGCCCGACGAAATCATCCGCCGGATCGGCGCTGTCCGCGTTCGAAGCGAGGTTGATCCCGAATCCGATCTCCGGCCGCCCTTTGCGCCGCAGCCGCGCTTCCATCGCGGCCGCACCTTCGTTCGGAAATCCCATCCGGTTGATCACTGCGCCGTCCGCCGGCAGCCGGAACACGCGCGGCCGCGGATTCCCGCGCTGCGCCAGCGGCGTCACGCCGCCGACCTCCACGAACCCGAACCCGTGCGCGCCCATGCGCTCGTACACGCGCGCGTTCTTGTCGAACCCCGCCGCGAGCCCGATCGGATTGGACAACCGCCGCCCGAACAGCGTCGTCGCGAGAAGCGGATCGTCGCCGCGCGGCTGCCCCGGAACCACGCCCAGTTCCAGCGCGCAAAGCATCAGCTCGTGCGCGTCCTCGGGATCGAGGCTGTGCAGAAACGGCTTCGCGAACACGTACGGGTCGAACACCAGATCCTCCAACCCGGCTGTGTACGGAATGGCTCCAAGGCGACGGGAAGTCGCGTCGTACTCCGACAAGGCCTAGCCATGAATGCTCACTTAGGCTGTCCGGCTATACTGTCGCTGTTGCTGGCAGCCGCGGTTCCGACCGCGGCGACGGCGGCACCGTCCGCCGCGGACTTCGACGCGATCGCCGCCCGCGCGGCGCAGGCGCGGACCGCGCCGGGCTTCGCGTTCGCGGTCGTTCGCTCCGGCGCGGTGGTCTACGCGCGCGGCTTCGGGGTCGCCGACGTCGCGCGCGGCGAGCCGGTTACGCCGAGTACGCGCTTCGCGATCGGTTCGGTGAGCAAAGAGTTCACCGCGGCCGCGATCCTGCAGTTGCGCGATGCGCGCAAACTGCAGCTCGACGGTCCGCTGTCGGCGTATCTTCCGCAATTTCCGAACGCACAGACGATCACGCTGCGCATGCTGCTGAACCACGACTCGGGCCTTCACAATTATCCGAACACCAACGAGCATCCGTGGCCGGTGACCGGCACGATCGACCCGAACGCGCTGTTCGCGATCATGGCGACCGATGCGCCCGACTTCGCGCCCGGCGCCCGGTACGGATACAGCAACACCGACTACGCCGCGCTCGCCGGCGTCGTCACGCGCGCGAGCGGCGTGCCGTACGGCACGTACGTCGTGGACCGGATTCTCGGACCGCTCGGGATGAGCTCGAGCGGCAGCGGCTACGCCGCGCAGCGCCAAGGTACCGCAACGCCGTACACCGGTGCGGCACCGTTCACGCCGGCACAGCCGCCGATCAGCCTCGATCTGTTCTACGGCGCGGGCAGCATCGTCTCGAACGTCAACGATCTCGTGCGCTGGGACGTCGCGCTCATGCACGGGACGCTGCTCGGCGCAGCATCGGTGCACGACCTCTGGACGCCCGGAATGCTGCCGAACGGTGCGCCCATCCCGTACGCGATGGGTTTCGTTCCGCAGACGCTGTACGGCCACCGCGAGGTCTGGCACAACGGCTACTCGCCGGGCGCCGGCGGCTACTGCTACAACGCGATCTTTCCGGACGACGACCTCGCCGTCATCGTGCTGAGCAACGGCGCCGCCTTCCAAGGCACGCCGGAGTCGATGGTCGCCGAAGTGCTCGCAGCCTACTTTCCGGGCACGCCGACGGCCGGCGACGCGACGGCCGCGCTCGCACAGCGGCTGCTGCACGATCTGCGCGCCGGCGACATCGCTCGAGACACCGGCGATTTGACGCCCGCGATGCAGGCCGCGCTCACGCCCGCCGTCGTCGCGCAGACCAGGGATGCGTACTTTCCCCTGGGCGGCGATCCGACGACGTTCGCGCTGGCGTCGCGCACCGACATCGGCGGCGGGCTCGTGCAGTACACGTACCGCGCGACGTTCGCGAACGGGCTCGCGAAGGACGTAGTCATGACGCTCGATTCCGGCGGCAAGGTCGCAGGATTCTTCGTCCGCTGATCGCCGGTCATGCCACCCCGACCGGCGCGAAATAACCCCACGCGTCGATCACCGGGCCGCCGAGCCGCATCCCCACCGCGCTCGGCCGCCCCGCAACCACAAAGCACGTCGCCAGCTCCTCGCCGTCGATCTCCACGCCGTCCGACCGCCGCACGTGCCGCCGCGGCGCGCGCACGTAGCGCTGGAACACGGTGGCCTGCCCGTCGTACGCGCGCCCGGCGCGCTCGCCGCGAGCGATCTCCGCGCCCGCCGCGTCGAGGATCGCGACGCCGATCCCCTCCCGCCCGAGCACCGGCTTGCGCACGTAGTTCGCGCCGTCTTCCGGCCGGTCGAGATACGTCGGCAAGAACACGCGCCGCACCGCATCGCGCTCGCGCTCGTCGAAAAACTCACCGCGTTCGTACAGCCCCCAGATCAGCGCCTGCGTCGCCTTCGACTGCAGCAGCAGCGCGGACGGCGGGTTCAGCAGCCGGCACGCACCGCGCGCAACCGCGTCGAACAGCGCGCCACCGTCCCGGTCCGCGGCGAAGTGCTCCAGCGGATAACAGCGGTACAACACGTCGAGCGGCCCCTCCGCGTCGCACACCGCACCGTCGACCACGGCGAGCTCGTGCACCGGCACGAACACCACTTGCGCGTCGACGCGCGCAGCGATGAGATCGCGCAACAGATACGCCGTGCCGACGTCCTCGCGATGCACGTTCGTCGCCACCACGCCGAACCGCGCACCCGCACGCAACGGCTGCAAGGCCGCGGCAACCGCATCGCCGAGAAGCGCGAGCTCGCCGTCGTTCGGATCGCGCAGCCCGCACCGCCGCGCGCGCAACCCGCTCTCCACGAACGACTCCACGATGAAAAACGGCGTCTCCGCGTTCAGCTCGACGACTCGATACGCATCGCCGTCACGCAAGAAATCGAACCGCCCAACGAGCGTCTCTCCCGCGCGCTCATCCCACATGCGCACCACATCGTACGCCGCCGCGGGAATCCCCAGCGCCTGCAATCCCTCGTCGGGCAGCGCGCGCAGCAACGGCGCGACGCGCGCGTACACCGCCCACGCATCGCGCGCCGCAGCGCGAATCGCGGCGACGTCGTCCGCGCCGAGAACCACCGCGTCCGGCAGCGCGTAGGGATGCCCTTGATAGCTCTCCCAGAACGCGACGGCGTCAGCCGCCGTGGCCGAACGACCCCGAATGGCCGAAGCCGCCGCCGCGCGCATCAGCGTTCGCGCCGGCGCCGCGATTGCCGCCGAGCGTGCGGTCCACCGTGCCGCCGCGGTTCACGCCGTTGTTGGGATACCGCCGTCCTCCGCCGCTGCCGATGGCGCCGCCGATGAACGCGCCTGCGGCCGCGCCGCCGCCGTGATAATGCGACCCGGTGGTGCGCGAAGACGATGTCGGCGACGCGGTCGGCCCCGGCCCCGCCGTCTGCTGCGCCCCGCGGCATCCGTCGAGCGCGAGCACCGCGAGCGCGATGCTCAACAGCCTCTGCGTGCGCTCCATCAGACGCGCCGCCGATCGCCGCCGCGCGTAACCAGCGAGATCAGCCACGACACGATCGCCATCACGATCGCGCCCCAGAACGCCGGCCAGAAACCGTCCACGCTCAATCCGACGTGCAGCGCACCGACCAGCCAGAACAGCAGCGCGTTGATCACCAGCGTGAACAAACCCAGCGTGACGAGCTCGAGCGGCAAGCTGAGCACGATCAGGATCGGCCGCAAGATCGCGTTCACGATCCCGAGGATCAGCGCGGCGAGAATCGCGCCGCCGAAGCCGCTCACGTGAATCCCCGGAATGACGTACGCCACGCAGATCAGCGCGACCGCGTTGACCAGCAGCCGGATCAGCAGTCCTACCATGACGTCCCCTTCGCCGCGCGCACCGAGGACCATACCGCCGCCGCCCGGGAAGGTTGCTAGACCGCCGTCACACCGCGATGGCACCCGAGAGATGGTCCGCCACCAACGCGATCCGCCGCGCCACCAGCAGTTGCGCCAGCGCCAGCGTGTGCGAGATGCCCTCGCCGTCCGCGGTGGAATGCGCCCCGAGCCGCGCCGGGCGGGTGCTCGCATGCCGGTGCCCGATGCGGCTCCAGATCGCGTCGGCGATCCTGCGCGACGTGGACTCGTCGATGTCGCCGTCCACCTCGGTGATCGAGCGCGGGTACGGACCCGGACCGTTGTCGATCAGCCGCAGCCGCGTCGCGGTGCTCGCGAAATCGTGATAGTCGAGCGGCTCCAAACGGCTGCTCTTGTGGAACGCCACGCCGCTGCGCGTGAAGCACGCGCGAATGTCAGCGTACTCGGCCTGCGGCGCGATGTACTTCTCGTAATCGGCCTTGCGGCGCTCGAGCTCCGCCCGTACCTGGTCCTCGCGATACCCGCGCTCGCTGACGTCGCGATGGATCGTCCACGCGAGCTTGAGCTCGGGATCCGGCTCGAGCCACACCGACACGTCGAACAGCGAGCGCAGCACGCGCGTGTAAAGCGGGAAAAGCCCTTGCACGAGCACGATCTCGCGCGGCTCGACCGTCTCGGCGCCGTTGATGGAACCGAGCAGATGATCGTACACCGGCTTGGTGATCGGCGCGCCGTTCGCGAGCTGCAGCAACGCCTCGTCCATCGCGGCGAAGTCGTGCGCGCGCGGATCGAGCGCGGTGATCCCGACCGCGTAGCGCTGCGCGCGGTTCAGTCCAAAATACCCGTCGAGCCGAACCTCGGTGCAGCGGTCCTCGCCGAAGATCGCGCGCAGCCCCGCGCACAGCGTCGCTTTGCCGGTACCGGAATCGCCGCCGACGGCGACCATGATCGGACGTGCCATGCGCAAAGGCTACCCCGAGCGAGCTCTCGCCGTCGCGGCCGCGCGCATGAAACGCCCGAAACCGAGCGCGAGCGGCGGCGACACGCGCGCAGGGCGGCGTTCCCAAGGAACATCCGCGCGCCCTGTCCGATATGCGGGGGTAGCGTCCCCGGCGGCGCCCGCGCCGCGTTGGGGTCAGCGGAGGGTGACATGTCCGAGGCAGAGTCGCGGCTGCGGCCGCAGGACCAGGAGCAGAAACACCGCGCGCTCCGTGCGCGGCTCGATTCGCAAAAGGACGAGGTCCTCGTCATGATCCGAGACGGGCTCGATTCGCTCGGATTCTCGGACATCGACACCGAAGCGATCAGCCTCTACGTGCGCCGCGCGCCGATCACGTGCCCGGCCGGCCAAAAGCCGTACTGGGGCCCGATCGACACGGACCACGGAACCGAGTTCGGCTGGACCTGCGTGCCGGACGACCAAGGGTGAACGTGACGCCCGCGACGATGATCGACGGTGCGGGTGCGCTTCTCGCCGTCATCATCGTCGCGCTGGCGTACGCGTGGCGGCGCGCGCACCTGCTGCGCAAACAGCCTCCGCTCGACACCGTGGGAAACGGGATCGTGATCGGCGATCCGAAGGCGTTCGACAACCGATCGCTCACGCTTCGCATCGAGCGGCTCAACGCCGGCCTCGCCGCGCTGAACGTCGTGAGCCAGAACGTCACCGAGCGGCTCGGTACGCTTCAGGAGCGCAGCTCGTCGGAGTCGTCGCGTTCGCTCACCGTCGCGGTGAAGACATCGCCTCTCGGCAACGCCGAAACAAAGAGCGACGCCGCTTCCGCGAAAGCGGCGACGTCCGAGCCGAAGCCGGTGGAGAAGCCCGCAGTCACCGGCACCGCGAGCGACCTGCTCGCCGAACAGCTGAACCTCGCCTCGCAGATCGTGAATCTGCAAGTGCTCAACGAGCGGTCGCTGACCGACCGGCTCTTCGAAAATGGGACGCGGCTGCAGACCGTGCTCGGATTCCAGGTTTCGATCGTGCCGCCCGCCGGCTGCGAAGACTCCGTCGCGGTGATCGAGGTCAGCGTGCGCCTCAACACCGGGAACCAGCCGGTTTCGCTCGTCGCGCTGATCCCCCAAGAACGAACGTACAACG
>JAXDMB010000186.1:0-2834 GCA_034666325.1 Vulcanimicrobiota bacterium | reverse complement strand
CCGTCGTCGCGAGCTCTTTGCCGAGCGACTTGGTCAGCGCGATGACGCCCGCTTTCGAGGCGCTGTAAGCTGATGCGTTCGGATTGCCTTCCTTGCCGGCGACCGAGGCGATGTTGACGATGCGGCCGTGATCGGCGACGCGCATCGGCTCGACGACCGCGCGGGCGCAATGAAACGTTCCGGTGAGGTTGACGTCGAGGACGTCGCGCCAGCCGTCGATCGGATATTCCCACGTGACGACGTTCGGCCCGGTGATGCCCGCGCTGTTGACGAGAATGTCGATCCGACCGAATGCCGCGATCGCGGCGTCGCGGGCGCGCTCGACGCTGGCGTAGTCGCGCACGTCGATGACGGTGGTCAGCGTACCCTGCAGGTCCGCGGCGGCGGCCGCCAGCGAGTCGGCGCGAGCGTCCCACAGCGCCAGGCGAGCTCCCGAGGCGACGAGGCGGCGCGCGATCGCGAGACCGATGCCTGACGCGCCGCCCGTCACGACCGCGACGCGCTCGTTCAAATCGAGTTCGTTCATACTCCGCAGATTGTAGCACTCGTCCGGCCGGAATACGGTTCGACACGGTCCCCACAGGCCTCGCGGGCCCGAGAACGCAACGAAGGTGCCATGATCGCGAACGTGCGCTGCGCGGTGCGGCGGCGATGACGCTGTCACCCGAACGTCAGCTGGCGGCGTTTCTGTCGAAGTACGCGCCCGACATGGTAGCCGAGGCCGAGGCGGTGCTTGCGACGATTCGCGCCCGGTTGCCCGGTGCCGCCCGCGTGCGCGCGCTCATGACGGAGGCGATCGCGCGGTCCGCGAAGCCGTTCGACGACACGCAACCGAACCGCATCGTGATCCGAGCCGTGGCGGCGAAACAGCGGCCGCGCCGTCCGGCGGCACGTTCGAAGAAAGGCGCTCGATGAAGCTGCGCAGCGCGGAGTGGTGGGGCAAACAGGACCGCGACGGGTTCATTCACCGCAGCTGGATGCGCGCCGAAGGGTTCGCGCCCGACGTGTTCGACGGGCGGCCGGTGATCGGCATCTGCAACTCGTGGTCGGAACTGACGTCGTGCAACGTTCACCTGCGCCGCGTCGCGGAATCGGTGAAGCGCGGCGTGTGGGAGGCCGGCGGGTGGCCGCTGGAGTTTCCGACGATCTCGCTCGGCGAGACGTACATGCGGCCCACCACGATGCTGTTCCGCAACTTGATGAGCATGGACGTCGAGGAGTCGATTCGCGCGAACCCGATCGAC
This sequence comes from Vulcanimicrobiota bacterium, assembly GCA_034666325.1. Classification (GTDB taxonomy): domain Bacteria; phylum Vulcanimicrobiota; class Vulcanimicrobiia; order Vulcanimicrobiales; family Vulcanimicrobiaceae; genus Vulcanimicrobium. Next base: position 1,590 of record JAXDMB010000186.1, on the reverse strand, counting down.
GGCGTGGTGCTGCTGAGCGGCTGCGACAAGACGACGCCCGCGCAGCTGATGGGCGCGGCGAGCGTCGACCTGCCGGCGATCATGGTCACCGGCGGTCCCATGCTCAACGGCAAGTACCGCGGTGAGGACATCGGCTCGGGCACGATGGTGTGGAAGTTCTCCGAAGAAGTGCGCGGCGGGCGCATGACGTGGCCCGATTTCTTCGAAGCCGAGGAGTGCCAGTCGCGCAGCAACGGCCACTGCATGACGATGGGCACGGCATCCACGATGGCGAGCATGGCGGAAGCGCTCGGCATCGCACCCGCCGGCAACGCCGCGATTCCGGCCGTCGACTCGCGGCGCTATGCGATGGCGCAGCTCGCCGGGCGGCGCATCGTCGAGCTCGTGCGCGAAGGCGTCCGTATGTCGCACATTCTCACGCGCGAGGCGTTCGAGAACGCGATCCGCGTGAACGCGGCCATCGGCGGCTCGACGAACGCGGTCGTGCACCTGCTCGCGATCGCGGGACGCATGGGCGTGCCGCTCGAGCTCGACGACTTCGACCGGCTCGGCCACGACCTGCCGCTGCTCGTGGATTTGCAGCCGTCGGGCCGCTTTCTGATGGAGGACTTCTACTACGCCGGCGGCGTGCCGCGCGTCGTGCGCGAGCTGGGCGATCTCATCCATCGGGACGCGCTCACCGTGACCGGCAAGACGATCGGCGAAGCGACGGCGGACGCGCCGTGCTGGAACCGCGAGGTGATCTATGCGATGGACGCGCCGGTGAAGACGCACGCCGGAATCGCGATCTTGCGCGGAAATCTCGCGCCGAACGGCGCGGTGATCAAGCCGTCGGCGGCGACGCCGTCGCTGCTGACGCACCGCGGGCGCGCGGTGGTGTTCGAGAGCATCGAGGACTACAAGGCCCGCATCGACGACCCGGACCTGGACGTCGATGAGACGTGCGTGCTGGTGCTGAAAGGCGCCGGACCGCGCGGCTATCCGGGCATGCCGGAAGTCGGCAACATGCCGCTGCCTCCGAAACTTCTCGCGAAGGGCATCACCGACATGGTGCGCATCTCGGACGCGCGCATGAGCGGCACCGCGTACGGCACGGTGGTGCTGCACACGTCGCCGGAATCAGCCATGGGCGGGCCGCTCGCGCTCGTGCAGAACGGCGACATCGTTGCGCTCGACGTGCCGAACCGGCGCGTGGACGTGCTCGTGAGCGACGCGGACCTCGATCAACGCCGCGCAGCATGGCGTCCGGCGCCGCCCGCATTCGAGCGCGGCTATGCACGTCTCTACACCGAGCACGTGCTCGGCGCGGAGCGCGGCGTGGACTTCGATTTTCTCGTCGGCGGAAGCGGTTCGCGCGTAGCGCGCGAGATGCACTAATCCCGCGGACAGGGCCGCACTAGGGGTGAACCTGTCGCCGCGTCCGGACAGGCCACGCCACGCCGTATACGCAATGAAATATGGTATGGCGGAAGTACGTCTGAAGTCGGTGACCAAGAAATTCGGCGAAACGGTTGTGGTGGACGACGTGACGCTCGACATCGCCGACCGTGAGTTCCTCGTGCTCGTCGGACCGTCGGGCTGCGGCAAATC
>JAXDMB010000185.1:0-10209 GCA_034666325.1 Vulcanimicrobiota bacterium | reverse complement strand
GTGTGGGCGAAGGACCGCTACGCCAAGCACGTCCGCGACCGCGGCGAGCTTCCCGACTACGCGTCGGAGCTGGGGCTGTTTTGATTGTCGCCGCACATCCCCGTCCTCGCGGAGCCGAGCGTGGAAGCGCTGGCGATCCGCTCGGATGGAACGTATGTCGACGCAACGTTCGGTGCCGGTGGGCACTCGGCGCTGATCCTGCAGGCATTGGGTGCGGCGGGCCGGCTGATCGCGCTCGATGCGGACCCCTCGGCGGGCGCGCGCGCGATCGCCGACCCGCGCTTCACGTTGATCAACGCGAACTTCCGCGACTTGGCGAGCGAGCTGGACGCGCTGAACGTCGAGCGGGTCGACGGCGTGCTGTTCGACTTGGGAGTGAGCTCCATGCAGTTCGATGAAGGCGAGCGCGGCTTCTCGTTCCGCACCGCCGCGCCGCTCGACATGCGCATGGACCCCACACGCGGCGAGTCGGCGGCCGATCTGCTGGCGACCCGCGACGAGCGCGAGCTCGCCGACCTCATCTACGAGTTCGGCGAGGAGAAGAAGTCCCGCCGCATCGCGCGCGGCATCGTCGCGCTGCGCGACGCCGGCACGCCCGTGCGCGACACCGCCGACCTCGCGAACGTCGTCGCGCGCGCCGTGCGCGCACCGGCGCATCAGCGCATCCATCCCGCGACGCGGACGTTCCAGGCGCTCCGCATCGCCGTCAACGACGAGCTCGGCGCGCTGCGCGCCGGTCTCGACGCCGCGCTCGCACGGACCGCGACCGGCGGACGCATCGCCGTCATCAGCTTCCACTCGCTCGAGGACCGCATTGTGAAGCACACCTTCCGCGAGGACCCGCGCGCACACGCCGTCACGCGCAAGCCCGTCGTCGCCGGCGAGGACGAAGTGGCGTCCAACCCGCGCGCCCGCAGCGCGAAGCTGCGCGTCGCCGAACGCATCGAAGACCGCGGCACCGCGTCGCACGAGCTCACCGGAGGAGCACGCTGATGATCGCCCCCGAGCGCATCGTACCGGAATCACGCCCCACGCACGCCGCGCCCGAGCTGCGCCGCCTCGACCGCGCGCGCCACGCCACCAAACGCCGCACGCGGCGCACGCGCCGGCGCATGCACCGCCCGGTGTTCGCGGTCGTCACGCTGGCGTTCGCCGTGCTCGTGCCGCTGCTCGCATACGTCACGCTGACGGCGAACATCACGTCGCTCAACTTCGCGTTGGCACGCTCGGCGCACGAACGCACGGCGCTCCTGGAAGACTCGCAGCGCCTGGACGACCGCATCGCACGCCTGCAGTCCCCCGAACGCCTCGCCGCCCTCGCAACGAAGCTGAAGCTGCACGATCCGCACGTGTACGCGGTCGTCCGGATCCCCGAACCGAAAGCGCAGCCGAGACCAACAGGGCTGGCGTTCTTCGGCACCTGGTTTCCTGGGACGAAGTAAATGGCGGCGCGTGCGTTCGCGCGCGTCGCACCGGTGCGGGCGAAGTTCGCGCTCGTCGCGGTGGTCGCGCTCGCGATGGCCCTGTCGCTGCGCCTTGGCAACCTGCAGATCGGCCAGGGCCCCAAGCTCGCGCACGCGGCGCTGCTGCAGCACGGCCAAACGGTGGAGGCGTTCGCGAAGCGCGGCGCGATTCTCGACCGCACCGGCGGCGTGCTCGTGCGGTCGCTGCCGTCCGAGTCGATCTACACGGTTCCGGGCGAAGTCACCGACGCACACCGCGTCGCGGTGAAGCTCGCGCCGCTGCTGCGCAAACCGGTCACCGCGCTCGAACCGGCGCTGCGCGACAAGTCCGACTTCCGCTGGCTCGCGCGCAAAGTTCCGCACGACGTCGCGGAGCGCGTCGACGCCCTGCAGCTCGCCGGCATCTACCGCAAGGGCGAAGAGACGGGGATCCGGTTCGTCGCGTCGGGGCGTCTCGCGTCGACCGTCGTCGGCTTCACGGGCACCGAAGAGAACGGGCTCGACGGTCTGGAGTACTCGCTCGACAAGCTGCTGCGCGGCACGCCGGGCCGCACGCGCATCGAGGCCGACCAGTTCGGCCGCGCGATCCCGTTCGGCGAGACGCACGTCATCGAGCAAGCCGTCGCGGGCAGCACGATCGTCACGACGCTCGACCCGTACTTGCAGTTCGAGACGGAGCGCCTGCTGCGCGCATCGGTGAAGAAGTGGAGCGCGCGCAGCGGCACCGCGATCGTGATGGACCCGTGGACCGGCGAGCTACTCGCGGTCGCCAACGTTCCGGACTTCGACCCCGCGCACTTCGGCGCGTTCGGCTCGGACGCGTGGCGCAACCGCGCGATCAGCGACGCGTTCGAACCGGGCTCGACGTTCAAGCTGATCACCGCGGCGGCTGCGCTGGAGAGCGGAAAATTCCCCGCGGGCGTGCGCTTCCCCGCGCGCGACGCGCTGCAGATCGGCGGCCGCACGATCCACAACGCCGAGGACGGCATGATGGCCGCGAGCATGGGCAGCGAGTCGATCGAAGAGATCGTCGCGTACTCGCACAACGTCGGCGCCGCGGAAGTCGGGCTCGCGACGGGACCGCGCGCAATGTACCGCACCATCCGCAAGTTCGGCTTCGGCGATCCGACCGAGGTGGAATTGCCCGGCGAGAACCCGGGCATCGTTACGAATCCGAAGGACTGGAGCGGCTCGTCGCTCGCGACGATCTCGTTCGGCCACGGCATCTCCACCACGCCGATCGCGCTCGCGCGCGCATACGCGGCGATCGCGAACGGCGGCCTGCTGATGCGCCCGCGCATCGTGTCGTCGATCCTCGACGCGAACGGCAAGCAAATCTACCATTACGGTCCCGAGATCGAGCGGCGCGCGATCTCCGTGAAAACGGCCGCGACGCTGCGCCGCTACTTGCGCTCGGTGGTGCTGCGCGGCACGGGTAATCCCACGGCGCAAGTCGCCGGGTACACCACCGCAGGCAAGACCGGCACCGCGCAAGTGGTCGAGAACGGCGGTTACCTCGGCGGCGCGTACATCGCGTCGTTCATCGGCATGATACCGGCCGAGCGGCCGCGCTACGTGATCTTGGTGAAGGTCGAGCGCCCGCATGGTTCGATCTACGGCTCGCAAGTCGCGGCGCCCGTTTTCACGGATCTCGCGCGCGCGGCGATGTTCCACGCGGGCTTGATGCCGGCGGTGACGCCGTCCAAGACGCACCCGGCGAGCAGCAGCTCGCGCTTGGTCCGTGCGAGCCACGGCGCGAAGGAAAAGCGCTGATGCGAGAGACTGCCCGACTGGTGGCGGCGATCCCGGGCGCTCGCGTCGCCGGCTCGCTCCCGCCGTCGGTCGACGCGATCGCGAGCGACTCGCGCGCGGTGAAGCCCGGCACGCTCTTCGTCGCGCTGCGCGGCGAGCGCGTGGACGGCCACCACTTCGTGCGCGACGCGGTCGCGCGCGGCGCGTCGGCGGTCGTCGTGGAAGAGCGCGTGCACGTCGACGTTCCGGCGGTCATCGTGCCCGACACGCGCGTCGCCGCGTCCGCGCTCGCCGACGCGTTCCACGACCACCCGTCGCACGATCTGATCGTCATCGGCGTCACGGGCACCAACGGCAAGACGACGACGACGCACCTCGTGCGCGACCTCTTGGAGACGGCCGGAATCCCGTGCGGCGTGATCGGCACGCTGGGCGGCGAGTTCCGCGACCGCAGGTGGCCGCTGTCGAACACGACGCCGCTCGCGATCGAGCTGCACGGCCTGCTCGCGGCGCAGCGCGACGCCGGCGCAAAAGCGGTCGCGATGGAAGTCTCCTCGCACGCACTGGCCCTCCACCGCGTTGACCACGTCCGCTTCCGCGCGGCCGCACTGACGAACATCACCCGCGACCACCTGGACTTCCACGGCACGCTGCAACGCTACACCGCAGCAAAACGCCGCCTCTTCGACCTAGCCCCAAACGCGATCCTAAACACGGACGACCCCGCGGGCGCACGCTTCGCAACGGAACTGTCGAACGAGCCCACCCCCAATGTCATCCTGAGCTTGTCGAAGGATGGCCAATCGCCGAAACGCCGCGTCATCACGTACGCGATCGACGCCGATGCCACGCTGCATGCGACAGACGTCAACCTCGACGGCGACGGTTCGACGTTCCGGATCGGCGACATCGAGGTGCGGATCGCGCTCCCCGGGCGGTTCAACGTGCGCAATGCGCTCGCGGCGTTCGGCATCGGGCGCGCGCTCGGGATCGACGATGCGACGATCGTGCGCGGGCTCGCCGCGACGCGCGCGGTGCCCGGCCGCATGGAGCGCATCGGCGCGTTCGGCATCGACGCGATCGTCGACTACGCCCATACGCCGGACGCGCTCGAAAACGTGCTGCGCGCGGCGCGCGAGACGACGAAGCGCGACTTGATCGTGGTGTTCGGCTGCGGCGGCGACCGCGATCCCGGCAAACGCACGCAGATGGGCGAGATCGCGGCGCGCCTGGCCGACCGCGTGATCGTGACGTCCGACAACCCACGCAGCGAAGATCCGATGTCGATCGCGAAAGCGGTCGCGAACGGCTACGACCGCACGCACATCGAGCTCGACCGCCGCCGCGCAATCCGCCGCGCGATCGACGAAGCGCACGCGGGCGACACGGTGGTCGTCGCCGGCAAAGGCCACGAAACGTACCAGATCGTCGGCGACCAAACGCGGCCGTTCGACGACCGCGACGAAGTCCGAATCGCATTCTCGAAACGCGCCGACACGGTACGACGATAATGGCGGCGGAGCGAGCGCAGCAGCATCCTCAACGTACGACAGCGACTCTTGCGAGCTCGGACCGGGGGCCCCACGCGAAGCGTGGGGGGCGCGCAGCCCGGGGCGGAGCGCCGTTCGAATGAGACTGCCGACGCTCGAAGCGATCGAAGCGACGCATGCGCAGGTTCTGGGCGCGAACGTGCTGCCGGAATCGCTGCTGGTCCAGACGGACACGCGCGCGATCGAGCGCGGCGCGACGTTCCTGGCGCTGCGCGGCGAGCGTTTCGACGGCCACGCGTACGTCGAAGAAGCCTTCGCGCGCGGCGCGGTGTGCGCGATCGTGGACGACGCGTTCACGGTGCCCGCCGGACGTGCGGCGCTCGTGGTGGGCGACACGCTGCACGCCTATCTCGATCTGGGCGGCCTCGCACGCTCGCGCGTGCGCGGAACGGTCGTCGCGGTTACGGGCAGCACCGGCAAGACCACCACCAAGCAGTTCATCCTCGCGCTGCTGCGCGGCGCGGGCATTCCGGTGACCGCGACGCCGGAGAACGAGAACAACGAGGTCGGCGTCGCGAAGTTCCTGTGCGGCCTGGAAGACGGCGAGGAGCGCGTGGCGATCGTCGAGATGGGCGCGCGCAAGTACCGCGACCTCGACGTGCTCGTCACCGCCGCACGGCCGGATGTGGGCGTGCTCACCAACATCGGCGAAGCGCATCTGGAGATCATGGGCTCGCGCGAACGGATCGCGGAAACGAAATGGGCCGTGCCGTCGGGCTCGCGCCGCGCCGTGCTGAACATCGACGACGCCGCGTCACGCGAGCGCGCGAGCACGCTGCCGACGCCGCCGATGTGGTACGGCATCGACGACGAGCGCCCGCCGCACGGCCAGCGCGGCGTGGTGATCGAACCCGACGCCGCCTGGACGATTGCCGAAGACGGCGCAACGGAAACGCACCGCATCGCGATCGGCTTCCCCGGCGACCACAACCGCCGCAACCTCGCGGGCGCGTTTGCCGCCGCGATCTTGTGCGGCGCGGGCGCGGCCGCGCTCGCCGAAGCGGTGCGCGGCGTGTCGCTCCCGCACGGCCGCTACGAGATCGTCGAGCTCCCAAACGACGTGCGCCTGGTGTTCGACGCGTACAACGCGTCGCTCTCAGGCACGCTCGCGACGCTGGCGACGTTCGGCCGCGAAGAAGCGGAACGCCGCATCGCAGTCCTCGGCAGCATGGCGGAACTCGGCGACGACGCGCCAGCAATGCACGAGAAGATCGGCGAGATCGCGGCAACGCGCGCGGACATCGTCCTGGCGGGTGGAAAGTTCGCAGCGGACACGGCGCGCGGCGTGCAGTCCAAAGGCGGCACGGTGATCCGCTACGGAACCAACGACGAAGCGATCGCATGGCTCGCCGGAAACGTCCGCCGCGGCGACGCGATCCTCCTCAAAGGCTCCCGCATGTACAAGATGGAGCAGATCGCGGAAGCTCTAGGAGCCGAGGTCTTCGCATGAACGCAGAGCGCGAAGGCGCACGGATGACGCCGAACGCGAAGGTGCACGGATGATTCCCGTTGCGATCCACGAGACCGGCGTGCCGGACGGCCTCGTCGCGATTCCCGTGCGCACGCGACTCATCGCGCCCGGTGACGACCTCGCGCGGCTCGTCGGCGATGCAATCCGCGGTATTGCGCGTCCGGGGGACGTCGTCGCGATCGCCGAAACCGCAGTCGCGATCGCGCAGTCGCGCTTCATTCCGGCCGAATACGTTCGTCCGTCGCGTCTCGCGCTGATCTTGTCGCGCTACGCCGGCGCGCTTGCGACCGTGAGCCAGCCCGAGTCGCTGCAGCTCGTGATCGACCAAGCCGGCCCGCGCAAAGTGGTGTACGCCGCACTCGCGCACGTCTTCGGCCGATTGCGCGGAAAGCACGGCGCGTTCTACGAGATCCTCGGCGAGGAGATCGCCACGATCGACGGCTACACGGGCACGCTGCCGCCGTACGAGCGCGCGATCGTGCTGGGACCCGCCGACCCGGACGGCGTCGCCACTGCGCTCGCGAACGCGCTGGGCATGCACGTCGCGATCGTCGACGCGAACGACTTGCGCCGCGCGAAAGCGCTCGGCGCGTCACCGCACGTGAACCGCGACGCCGTCGAACGCGCGCTGATCGGCAACCCGAGCGGCAACGGCGACGAACAAACCCCGATCGTCGTGCTCGCCTGGCGCGGCGACGGCCCGCACCCGCTGGTGACGCCGTGAGCGACATCGACCTCAACCAGCACCCGATCTGGCTCTTGATCCTGGCGTTCGGTCTCGCGCAAGTTCTGCACTGGCCGTACGGCCTGGGCGTGCTGCTGCTGTCGCTCCTGGTCGCCGCGTTGCCGGCGTTCCTGATCACCGCGCTGCTCGGCAAACCGCTGATCGGCGCGCTGCGCCGCGCCGCCGCGCGCCAAACGGCGTACGAAGACGCACCGCAGTCGCATCAAGCGAAGACGGGCACGCCGACGATGGGCGGCGTGCTGTTCGGCATCGCCCCGCTCGTCGCGCTGCTGCTCGCGCCGTCGCGCACGACGCTCGCGCTCGCGGTGCTCGTGTACGCGTGCATGGCGATCGGAGCGTGGGACGATCTCATGGGAATCCGCAAGCAGAAGAACCGCGGCTTGCGCGCGCTTCCGAAGTTCGCGCTGACGGGCGTCGTCGCGATCGTGTTCCTGCTGGTCGCGGGTCCGCAGCAGACGTCGTTTCTGGGCATCGGTCCCGTCTCGCCGTGGCTGTGGTACGGTTTGTCGATCTGCGTCGTGCTCGCGACGACGCACGCGGTGAATCTCACCGACGGCCTCGACGGCCTCGCGAGCGGCACGATACTGCCGCCGCTCCTCGTGCTGATCTGCGCGTCGGGAATCATCGTCGCGCCGCTCGGCGTACCGCTCTTCGCCGCCGCGACGGCCGGCGCGGTGCTCGGCTTCCTGCTCTACAACCGCCATCCCGCGCGGCTGTTCATGGGCGACACCGGTTCGCTCGCGCTCGGCGGCGCGCTCGCCGGCATCGCGATCCTCACACGTACGCAACTGTTCCTTTTGCTGATCGGCGGCGTGTTCGCCGCCGAAACCCTGAGCGTCATCATCCAAGTCGCATCGTACAAGACCACGCGCCGCCGCGTCTTCCGGATGAGCCCGCTCCATCACCACTTCGAGCTGGGCGGGTGGCCGGAGACGGTCGTCACGTCGCGGTTCTGGCTCGCATCATTTCTCCTCTCGCTGCTGGGCTTCGCCCTGATTACGCGCACCGCATGATCGAATCAACGAGCGGCCGTTTCGACCGCACCGACCACGCTCTCGTCATCGGCCTCGGCCGCAGTGGACGCGCCAGCGTCGACGTGCTGCGCACGCGGCTCGGCTCGGTCGTCGCGACCGACGAAGCGCCGCCCGACAAGATCGCCGACGCGCTGGAACACCTGCGCGCGGCCGGCGTGCGCTTCGTTCCGCCCGACCAGCTCGAAGCGGCATTGGAGCACGTCACCGTGGCGGTGCTGTCGCCGGGAATCCCGCTGAACAACCCGCTGGTGCGCCGCGTGCAAACCGCGGGCATCCCGGTGTTCAGCGAAGTGGAGGTGGCGTATCGCATCGGGCGCGCGCCGATCGTCGCGGTCACCGGCACGAAAGGCAAGACCACGACCACCGCGCTGCTCGGCGCGCTGTTCGCCGCGGCCGGCAAGACGGTGCACGTCGGCGGCAACATCGGCAACGCGCTCATCCGCGAGACGGCGAACGCGGCGGCCGGCGACTGGGTGATCGCGGAAGTGTCGTCGTTCCAGCTGGAGTCGATCCGGTCGTTCAAGCCGAAGGTGTCGCTGATCCTCAACATCACGCCGGATCACCTCGACCGCTATCATTCCATGGAAGAGTACGCGGAAGCGAAGTTCCGCATCTTCACCAACCAAGGCCCGGGCGACACGTTCGTCGGCAACCTCGACGACCCGATCGTCGCGTCCGCGTCGGAAGGCCAGCACGGCGACCGGATCCACGCGCGCACGATGTGGTTCTCGAGCGAGCCGCACCGCCAGTCCACGCTGTACTTGCGCAACCAGGAGCTGATCGTGTACGCGCCGCTGACGGGCGACCCGCGCCCGGTCGACATCCTGCGCGTGAGCGAGATCCCGTTGCTCGGCCGCCACAACGTGGAGAACGTGATGGGCGCGGTGCTCGCGGCGCTCGCCGCCGGCCTGCCGGTGGAAGCGATCCGCGAAGGCGTGCGCACGTTCCACGCGCTCGCGCACCGGCTCGAGCCGGTAGCCGAGATCGACGGCGTGCAGTACGTCGACGACTCCAAAGCGACGAACCCGGGCTCGGTGATCGCAGCGCTGCGCGCGTTCGAACAGCGCCCGATCGTCCTCATCGCAGGCGGCAAAGCAAAAGGAACCGACTTCGCGGAGATGGGCAAAGCGATCAGCTCGCGCGCGAAAGCCGCGGTCCTGATCGGCGAAGCGGCGGACGAGATCGCAGGCGTGGTGAAACGCGCGAAGGTCGAACGCGCAACATCGATGGACGAAGCGGTGATGCGCGCGGCAAACCTCGCCGAACCGGGCGACGTGGTGCTGCTGTCCCCAGGCTGCGCCTCCTTCGACATGTTCACCTCAGCAGAAAACCGCGGCGAACTGTTCGCGCAAGCGGTCCACGCACTCCAGAACCCAGTGGCCGGTGCGCGCTAGCATGACGGCGATCCGCAGGACGACCGATGCACGTTAGAACCGCGCGCCGCCCCGATGTCACCCTGAGCCTGTCGAAGGGTGGCCAATCGCCGAACCCGCGCCGCACGGAGCTCAAACCGCCGGACGCGCTGCTGCTCGGCTCGGTAGCATTCCTGGTCGCGCTCGGGCTCGTGATGGTGTTCAGCTCGTCGAGCGCGATCGCGTATTCGTACCACCACGACACGGCGTACTATCTCAAACGCCAAGTGGTGTACCTGATCGTGGGCCTGGTGCTGGCGTACGCCGCATACCGCATCGACTACCGCAAGCTGCGCACGATCGCCCCGGCGCTGGTGATCGTGACGTTCGTGCTGCTGGTGCTCACGCTCATCCCGCACGTCGGCTACGCGACGGGCGGCGCGCGCCGCTGGATCGGCTTCCGCGCGATCTCGTTCCAACCGTCGGAGCTCGGCAAGCTCGCGCTGGTGCTGTTCCTCGCGGCGAAAATGTCGCAGCTCGGCGAGAACGTGCGCTCGCTTTCGAAGGGCGTCGGCCCGGCGCTGTTCATCACGCTGCTGCTCGCCGCGCCGGTGTTCGTGGAGCCCGACATGGGCACCGCATCGCTCTACATCTTCATCTCGTTCGCGATGCTGTTCACCGCGGGCGCGCGGTTCGAGCACCTCATCATGTGCGCGCTGGTGATGCTGCCGGCCGCCGCGGTCGCGATCGGCTCGTCGGCGTACAAGCGCGCGCGGATCTTCGCGTTCCTCGACCCGTGGAAAGACCCGCAGAACGCGGGCTACCACACCGTACAGTCGCTG
>JAXDMB010000184.1:0-3887 GCA_034666325.1 Vulcanimicrobiota bacterium | reverse complement strand
GTTTGCGGCAGCACGCCGATGTGCGCGCACACGGGGATGCCGGCGCCCGCGATCGCGCGGATGCGCGGCGCTGCGTTCTCGCCGCCTTCGAGCTTGACCGACGAGGCGTTGCCGCGCTTCACCAGCTCGATCGCGCTCGCGATCGCGAGCGCATCGGATGCTTCGTACGTTCCGAGCGGCATGTCGGCGATCACGTGCGCGCGCTGCGAGCCTCGTACGACCGCGCCAGTGTGCCGGATCATGTCCGCGAGCTCGACGTGCGCCGTCGAGTCGTACCCGAGCACGACCATCCCCAGCGAGTCGCCGACCAGGATGACGTCGATGCCCGCCGCTTCCGCGCAGCGCGCGAACGGTGCGTCGTATGCCGTCACGACGGCGAACGCGGCGCCTTTGCGCGACGCGATCTCCGCCGACCGGACGCGGCCGCTCATCGGGCGGCGCTCATGCTTCTCATCGGGCCGGCCCTCTCATCGAACTGCGGTCGCCGCCAGCCTACGACGAGGATGGCGTGAAGTCATCGGAGCGCCGGAAATTGCCGGCCGAAAACCCGCCCCCTAGGGCAGGCGGTCGCCGCCTCTCAGAGAAGTGCGCGCATCCGCGGCTTTCACGAGACGTAGGGGTGTACCGGAAACGGCTCGAGTGAACGCGTCGCGAAGTTCACGAGCTGAATTGCAGCACGCCCCGGAGCGCGCCGCGCAAGTGACTCCCGAAAGAGGAGGACATTCGTGCCGGTCGCCGTCCGCGTTCTCAACTGGAACATTCAGAATTTCGGGCCCACCAAGAGCGGTGTGAAGCGCGGCAACCTCGACGTGGTGAAGGCGCTCGCGAAAGTCGTGCACGGTGCGAGCCCGCCGATCGACATCTTCGTGATGCTCGAGCTGAACACCACGGTCGACGCCACCGCAGTGAGCGTTGCGACGATGATGCAGCAGGCGCTCGCGGCGAACGGCGGCGGCAATTGGCAGCATTGCATCTTGTCGCCGAACACCGGCCTGGAGTACTACGCGTTCTTCATCCGCGACATCGCGAAGACGGTGCCGATGACCATCACCGGTCCGGTCGTCAACGGCTACAAGCCGGTGGTGCTCGGCGGCGATGATGTCGCCGTCACCGCCGGCGAGTTCACCGCCTACACGACGGCCGGCGTTCCGAGCCCGTCCGCGGTGTACTTCCCGTTCATCCAACCCGACTTGAGAAGGGACGTGCGGCTGCGCACGTTCCCGACGTGGACGTCGCGCCTGCCCGTCCTCGCGCCGTTCTACATTCCCGGTGCGTCGGGCGCCAACAGGCTGTTCCCGATCGTCGCGTGCCACTTCTCGGCGAACCTGTTCCAGGCGGCCGCGCAGCTCGATCTGCTGCAATATTTCAGCCTCCTGCGTTATCTCGCGCCCGGCACGCCCGGCCCGATCGCGCTTCGCGTGAAGCCGCCGGGCGCGGCCATGGCGGCGGCGACCACGAACAGCGTGGTGTTGCTCGGTGACTTCAACGTCGACTGGCTCGCGTCGCCGAACGCCTACGCGCCGCTCACCACGACGCTCGGCGCGACCGCGGGCATCAACGACACGACGCACCTGGTCACCTACTCGAACTACTCGCCGCGCGTTCAGAAGACGACCGCGGAGCTTGCCGTCAACGCGTACGACAACATCTTTTGGCGGCTGTACCAAAACTCGCCGGTCGCAGCTGCAATCACGAGCCGCGCGGTCTACAACGTGCCGGAGGCAGTTCGCCAGCGCTTCGTCACGCTGAGCGAAAGCGTCGACTATTATGCGGAGCTGGACCAGCGCGGATTCACCAGCTCTGCGTACACGCCGTTCGCGCAGGACTTCGCCAACCAGCTCGCCGGCGACAAGAGCAACTACATCAACGTCACGGGATCGCTCGTCGGCGGCCGGTTGCTCAGCGACCACCTTCCCGTGTTCACCGAGATCACGCTGGCCTGAGCGAGGAACGTGCGATGGGACTGACCTTCAGCCAGCTCGAGGCCGTGCTGACCCCCGCGAACGGCGCGCTGTCCGTCGCGGCGAGCGCGCTGCTCACGCCGGCCGTCGACACCGTGTTCGGCGCGTATCTCGAAGCGTCCACGCTCGCGCTCACCGGCGCCGTTTCGACGCCGGACGCCGCCCGGCAGCGCGTCGTCGTCACGGGAACCGTCGCACCGGGGTCGATGCTCTCGCTGCAGAGCGCGACGCTCGAGCAAGGCGTCTTCGCGCTGCAGAACGACGGCACCGTAGCCGTGCTGCTCACGGTGAGCGTGGCGGACGCGAAGTGGCGGCTTTCGACGAGCTTCACGCAGCTCGCGGACTCCGTGTTCGACACGTTCGCGTACGACACGCCGGCGTTCACGCTCGACTCCATGGCGCAATCGGTGTTGCCGCCCGGCTTTCGCGCGAGCTTCGGCTACGATCCCGACGTCGCGGAAGTCGCGGACGAGCTGGTCAAAGGGCTCTCGTTCAGCGCGTCGCTCACCGCGTCGGGGACCGTCGGTACGCTGTTCGATGTGCTCTTCTCGGCACCGATCCCCGTCAGCGGACCGATCGAGACGTTCACGCACACCGATCCGGCCGCGAAGAAGACGATCGTTTTTCCGCAGCTGCTGCTCGACGGCGCCAGCAGCAGCGACCGCACGCAGCAAATCGGGACGTACACGCTCACGTTCCACTTTCAGGCGGCGAGCCTGCTGCAAGAGATCGCGTTCACCGACGCCGGCGTATCGACGCTCGCAGTGCTCGCGGCGCCCGTCATCGCGGCGCGCACCACCCTTGCGCCGCCCGGTGTCGACGGCTTCGCGCTGAGCGCGTTCGTCTACGGCGGCGCGACGGACTCGCTGCGCCTGGGCACGAGCGCGAATCCCGGGAACGATCTCGATCCGTCGAAGCTGCCGGCGCTCTTGAACGGCACGAGCCCGAGCAGCGTGCTCACGACGGCGCAGGGCTTTCCCGCGCTCGACAAGCTGACGCTCAAAGACGCGTCGATCGCGCTGACGCTGCAGCCGCTGGCGCTGACGTCGATGGAGATCGCGGTGGGCCTCGCGCAGGGGCAGACGTGGAACGTGCTGGGCATCGTCACGTTCGACACGCTCTTCCTGCGGCTGAGCGTCCAGTACAGCGGCGGCACGTTCACGCCGTTCGCGGTCGCGTTCGCGAGCGCGATCCTGGCGAACAATCCGAATTACCGTCTGTCCGGCTACGTGTCGATGCCCGATCTGCGCTTCGCCGTGCGGCTCACCGACACGCAGCCGCTCGACCTGACCGCGATCGTCAAGAACCTCATCGGTGACGCGATCCCGCTGCCGTCGTTCACGCTGCCCACGATCGACGGCATCCTGTTTGAGGTCGACGGCGACCCGCGCGCGAGCACGTACACGCTGCAGGCGGAGATCGAAGAGACCTGGACGATTTTCGGCACCGCGCAGAACGGTCTCACGCTCGGCAACGTCACGCTGCACCTCACGAAGGCCACGGCGGGCGTCACCGGATCCGTTCTCGCCGGACTCGACTTCGCCGGCGTGCCGCTCTTCGTGTCGGCGGAATACGGGGGCTCGAAGCAGTGGACGTTCTCGGGCGGCACGCAGCCCGGTCAAAAAGTCAACCTGGCAACGGTGTTCCAGAACCTCGCGTCGATGTTCGGCGTCGACCAGCCGCCCGATCTGCCGGAAGTTGATCTGGACGCGTTCGCGTTGAGCTATACCACCAGCGGCGATCCGAACGTGCAGGGCGACTTCACGCTCAAGGCATCGGTGTCGATCCCGGGCGCGACCGCGAACCTCACCGCGCTGCCGCTGGTCGGCAAGTACCTGAGCGCCGACGACACCGTGACGCTGGGCGACATCACGTTCGACGTCGCGCGCACCGGCGGCAAACCCGCGGTGGTCACGCTGACGCTCG
>JAXDMB010000183.1:0-11911 GCA_034666325.1 Vulcanimicrobiota bacterium | reverse complement strand
CGCGCGTATGACGTCGCGGACACGACCGCGCTCGCGACGTTGTTCGTCGCATCGATCCCGCCGTACGTCGCGCCGAAGTACGCGCCGCCGTCGAAGTTCCCGCCGGTCGAGCGCGATCTCGCGGTCGTCGTTCCGCTCGACGTGCTCGCCGGCGATCTCATCGACGCGGTGCGCCCCGAGACGGGCGGTGAGCCCCTCGTGCGCAGCGCGACCGTGTTCGACGAGTACCGCGGCCCGCAGGTGGGCGAAGGCAAGAAATCGCTCGCGCTGCGGATCGTCCTGCAGAGCGACGAGAAGACGCTTACCGACGAGGACGCGGACGCCGCGATGCAGCGCGTCGTGGCGCGGCTGCGCGAGCGTTTCGGAGCCGTTCCGCGCGCATGATAACCTGGCCCGATCTCGTCATCGGCGCGATCGCGCTGCTGTTCGCCCTCAAAGGCTGGAAGCGCGGCTTCGTCGCGGAGATCGGCGGCTTCATCGCGCTGGCGGCGGCCATCTGGGCAGCGCTGCACTATCCCGGAACGTTCGACCGGGCCGCGCGCGACTACGCGCACGTCAACGCGGGCTCGGCGCACGTGGTCGGGATGGTGGCCTTCGCGCTGATCGTCTACATCGCGCTGCTCGTGATCTCCGCGGTGCTTTCGCGCATCGCGAAGCTCCCGATCATCGGCCTGGGCAACGGCGCGGGCGGCGCTGCGGTCGGCATCGTGAAGGCGCTGATCGGAACGTGGGCGGTGCTGTACGTCGCGCTGTTCTTCCCGCTCCCGGGCGACCTGCGCACGGACCTCCACAACTCGCAGCTCGTCGCGCTGGTGACGTCCGAGAACCCGCAGATCGACGGGATCGTCAAGAGCACGATGCCGTGGTTCGTGCGGCCGCTGGTGCAGCCGCTGTTCGCCCGCCACCGCGTGTAGCGCCGCCGCACCGAACGCGCGGACGCGTTCTCGTTTGAACCGCGGTGTGACCAGGGTACTCCCGCTTCGAAGGCAGCCAGGCGAGGAGTACGATGAACATCAAAGAGACGGTGTCGCGCGTGTTCGGCAAAGGCGGGAAGAATGACGAAGCGCCCCCGGCGCAGGACGCGCTCGAGCTGATACGTTCCGACCATCGCGAGGTCGACGAGCTCTTCGCGCAGGCGCTCGGCGACGACACGCCGGCGGCGCAGCGGCGCCGCGCGATCGGCAAGATCGTCGAGGCGCTCACCGTGCACGCGGAGATGGAAGAGGCGCTCTTCTACCCCGCGTTGCGCAAAGCGGGCGGCGCACAGGAGCGCGACAGCGTGCTCGAAGCGGCCGAGGAGCACGGCGTCGTGAAGGACCTCATCGCAAAGATCGCGGCCAGCGAGGGCCGCGACGAAACGCTCAAAGCGAAGGTCACGGTGCTCAAGGAGCTCGTCCACCACCACGTGGGCGAGGAAGAGGGCACCATCTTCGACGAGGCGCGCCGCACGCTGGGCAAAGACCGCCTGGAAAAACTGGGCGCGGAGATGCAGCGCTTCAAAGAACGCCGCGGCCAAGGCAACGGCGCCGACCGGCGCACGGGAACGGCAAAGAAGACGTCCGCGAAAAAATCCTCGGCGAAGAAGTCTTCACCGAAGAAGTCACCGGCGAAAAAGGGGACCGCAAAGCGCAAGAGCCGCTGACGCGACCGCGACCCTAGCCGCGGGTTCGTAGAATCCGAGCGGGGACGGTCGTGCTTCGGGCTCGAAACACCGGTTCATCATGGCGACCACGAAGGCCGGGGTCAACGGCGTCCGCAAGAAGAGCCCGCGTTCGCGCGCGCCCGAGCGGATTGCTACGCCGAAGGGCCGGCTCTATGCCGGCCTTTCCGCTCCTGAGCGGCGCGCCGAGCGCCGTGAGCGGCTGCTCGACGCCGGGCTGGAGCTCTTCGGCACCGCCGGTTTTGCGAAGACGACGATCCCGATGCTCTGCAGCGCGTCCGGCGTGACCGCGCGTCACTTCTACGAGGAGTTCGAGTCGCGCGAGGCGCTGCTGCGCACCATCTACGACCGCATCGCGGAGACGGCGTTCGCCGGCGTCGTGGGCGCGCTGCGCAACGCGAACCAGGGCGTGCGCGAGCGCATTCGGGACAGCAACGCCGCGTACTTTCGCTACCTCACCAGCGACCTGCGCCTCGCGCGGATCTACACGATCGAGGCGGTCGGGATGCACTCCGAGCTCGAGTCGCATCGCCGCGCCAAGCGCGAAGCGTTCGTGAAGAAGCTCACCAAGGCGGCGCAGCGCGTGGAGACGACGGCGGTCGACAGCCGCCTGCTGAGCGCGGCGCTCGCCGGCGCCGCGCACGATCTGCTGCTGGAATGGGTTTTGTCGCCACGCCGCCCGTCGGTGGACCGCATGATCGACACGATCACGACGCTCTGGGTTCGCACGCTGCACTTGGACCGCGAGGGCGCCCCGGCGTAGCGCGCCCGCCGCAGCGGCGCCAACTCCGCGGCGCTTGCGGCGCGCCGCTATGCGACCGGCGCCGGCGTCCCCGCTTGCGACTTCGGGCTCTTCGGACTCTTCGCGCCCTTCGCGCCGCGCGCCGCGACGTACCGCGCGAGATGGTAGTCCGCGTCGCCCAGCAGGCGCTCCACCGCGGTCATGCGCTTGAAGTAATGGCCGACCTTGTACTCCTCGCTCATGCCGATGCCGCCGTGCAGCTGGATCGCGTTCTGCCCCACGAAGCGGCCCGATTTTGCGACCTGCACCTTCGCCGCCGAAATACCGCGGCGGCGCGCGACCGCGTCCTGCTCTTCGCCGAGCGTCATCGCGGCGAGGTACGCCATCGAGCGCGCGAGCTCGACCTCGATGAACATCTCCGCCATGCGGTGCTGCAGCGCTTGGAACGAGCCGATCGGCACGCCGAACTGCTGGCGCTGCTTCGTATACTCGACCGTCGCTTCGAGCATCAGGCTCATCAGCCCGAGCCCTTCGGCGCACAGCGCTGCGGTCGCGTGGTCGAGCGCGTGCTCGAGCAGCTCGAGGCCGCCGCCCAGCGGTCCGATGATGCTCGTACCGGGGACGCGAACGCCGTCGAACCGCACGTTCGCGACGTCGTACCCGTCTTCTGCCGCGTACGGCTCGCGCACGACGTTCGGCGCATCGGCGGGCACGGCGAACAGCGAGATCTCATCGCCGGTGCGCGCCGACACGATCAGCGTGTCCGCCGTGGATGCGTCGAGCACGCGCACTTTGCTGCCGGTGACGACGTAGTCGTCGCCGTGGCGCACCGCTTGCGCCTCGACCCGTGAGGCGTCGTAGCGCGCGCGCGGCTCCTCGTACGCAACGGTGAAGCGCTCGTGGCCTTCGACGAGCCGTTCGAGCAGCTCGGTGCGGCCCGCCAAGCGCAGCAGCGTTCCGGCGAGCACGACCTGTGACACGTACGGCGAAACGACGAGCCCGCGGCCGAACTGTTCCATCAGCAGCAGCGTCTCCAGCGGTCCGCCGAAGCCGCCAAGCTCGTCGGGCGCGCCGATCGCGAGCCAGCCGAGCTCCGCGAACTGCGGCCATTTGTCGGTGCCCGCGTGCTCGCCGGAAGCGAAGCGCGCGACGCTGTCTTTGATCAGCAGCTGCTCGGGCGAGAGCGTGAAGTCCACGGCGATGCTTTCCTTTGCGCCTAGAGTTTGAGGATGCGCTTGGCGATAATGTTCTTCTGGATCTCGTTCGAGCCGGCGTAGATCGACGTCTTGCGGTAGTTGAAGTACTTCGGCGCGAGATGGCGCTCCGCGTACGGCCCCAGCGCGTCGAGCGCGAGCTCGCTGATCGCCTGCTGGATCTCGGTGCCCTTGATCTTGAGGATCGACGACTCCGGGCCCGGACGCTTTCCGGCCGATTCCGCGGCGAGCGTGCGCAGCTCGGTGAACGCGAGCGCTTCGAGCTCGATCTCCACCGCTGCGATGCGTTCGCTCAAGCACCGGTCGTGCACCGACTCGCGCTCCAGCAACTCGTCGAGCTGCTCGAGAAGCTGGAAGCACGTTGCGATGCCCGCAGTGCCCGTGCGTTCATGCTCGAGCAAGAACTTGGCGATGGTCCAGCCGCCGCCTTCGACGCCCACGAGATTCGCGACCGGCACCTCGACGTTCTCGAGATGCACTTCGTTGATCTCCTTGCCGCCGTCGATCGTCTCGATCGGGCGCACCGTCACGCCGGGCGTGCGCATGTCGACGAGGATGAACGAGATGCCGTCCTGCTTCTTCACCGCCGGGTCGGTGCGCGCGAGCACGAAGATCCAGTCGGCCCACTGCGCGGCGGTGATCCACGTCTTCGTGCCGTTTAAGACGTATGTGTCGCCTTTGCGCTCGGCGCGCGTCGACAGCGACGCGAGATCGGAGCCTGCGCCGGGCTCGGAATAGCCCTGGCACCAAAACTCCTCGCCGCTGTGAATCTTGGGCAGGTAACGCGCCTTCTGCTCGTCGTTGCCGAACTCGATGATCACCGGCGCGACCATCGAGAGCCCGAACGGGAGCAAGCGCGGCGCCCAGCCGTAGGCGATCTCCTCGTAATAGATGTGCCGCTGCACGGGCGTCCAACCCGTGCCGCCGTACTGTTGGGGCCAGTTGTGCGCAACCCAGCCCTTCTCGTGCAGAATCCGGTGCCAGCGAGCGTAGTGGTCTTTCTGAAGATGATCGCCGGCCTGCACGGTGCGGCGAATGTCGTCCGGAAGATGGGTCGCGATGAACTCGCGAACCTCGTCGCGGAACGCGCGCTCTTGCGGGCTGAACGCCAAGTCCATCGAATGGTTTCCTAACTCGCGTGCACGGAATGGAGCAGTCTGTGTTGTTCGACATGACCGGGAAAGTCGCCCTGATCACGGGATCCTCGCGCGGGATCGGGCGAGCGATCGCCGAGCGCATGGCGGAGATGGGCGCCAAGGTGGTGATCTCCAGCCGCAAGGCGGACGCATGCGCCGAGGTCGCCAGCATGATCGTCGCGCGCGGCGGCGAGGCGATCGCGCACGCGGCGAGCATCTCGGACAAATCCGCGCTGCAAAGCCTGGTCGACCGCACGCTCGCGGAATGGGGCCGCATCGACGTGCTGGTGTCCAACGCCGCGGTGAACCCGTACTACGGCCCGCTGCTCGACATCGCCGACGACGCGTTCGACAAGATCATGGCGAGCAACGTGCGCAGCACGATCTGGCTGTGCAAGATGGTCGTGCCGCAGATGGCGGAGCGCCGCGACGGCTCGGTGATCGTCGTGTCGAGCATCGCGGGCCTCAAAGGCAACACGAACCTCGGCGCGTACGGCATCTCCAAAGCCGCCGACTTCCAGCTCGTGCGCAACCTCGCGGTGGAGTACGGGCCGCACAACGTGCGCTTCAACGCGCTCGCGCCCGCAATCATTCGCACGGACTTCGCGCGGAAGCTGTGGGAAGATCCGCAGATCTACGCGCGCGCCGTGAGCGGTTACCCGCTGCGCCGCATCGGTGAGCCCGACGAAGTCGCCGGCGCCGCGGTGTTCCTCGGCTCGCGCGCCGGCGCGTTCATCACCGGCCAAGTGATCACGATCGACGGCGGCGTCACCATCGGCGGCGAATAGACTCAGGCTCACGCGACCTCGAACAGCGCCGCCGCGCCCTGGCCGCCGCCGATGCACATCGTCACGACGACGCGCTTCGCGCCGCGGCGCTTGCCTTCGATCAGCGCGTGGCCCGTCATGCGCGCGCCGCTCATGCCGTACGGATGCCCGATCGAGATCGCGCCGCCGTCCACGTTGAACTTCTCGAGCGGGATGCCGAGCCGCTCGCGGCAGTACAGCGCCTGCACCGCGAACGCTTCGTTCAGCTCCCACAAGTCGATGTCGTCGATGGTCAGACCCTGGCGTTCGAGCAGCCGCGGGATCGCGAACACCGGGCCGATGCCCATCTCGTCGGGCTCGAGACCGCTCACCGCCATGCCGCGGAAATAACCGAGCGGCTCGATGCCGCGCTGCTCGGCGAGCTTCGCGTCCATCACGACGCACGCGGACGCGCCGTCCGAAAGCTGGCTCGCGTTGCCGGCGGTGATGTACTGGTCCTCGCCGCGCACCGGCTTCAGCTTCGCGAGCCCCTCGAGCGTCGTGTCGGCGCGGTTGCCCTCGTCGCGCGCGAGCAGCACGTCCTCGTGCGTCACCTCGCCCGTCTCTTTGTTCGTGACGGCTTTGCGCGTGGGCATCGGAACGATCTCGGCGTCGAACCGTCCGGCCTGCTGCGCCGCCGCGGTGCGCTGCTGGCTGATCAACGCGTATTCGTCCTGGCGCTCGCGGCTCACGTCGTAGCGCTTGGCCACGATGTCGGCGGTCTCGATCATCGACATCCACAGCTCGGGCTTGTGCTCGGCGAGATAGTCTTCGCGCAGGTGGCTGCGGTTCGCGGTGGGCTGCACCAAGCTGATCGACTCGAGCCCGCCCGCGACGATCGCCGGAACGCCGTCGACCATCACGCGCTGCGCGGCGAACGCGATGGCCTGCAGGCCGGAGCTGCAGAAGCGGTTGATCGTCGTTCCCGCCGTGGTCACCGGGAGGCCCGCGCGAATCGCCGCCACGCGCGCGATGTTGTGGCCCGTCGCGCCCTCGGGTTCGGCACAGCCGAGGATCACGTCCTCGATCTCCGCCGGGTCGAGTCCGCTGCGGCGCACGGCGTGCTCGATCACGTGACCCGCCATCGTCGCGCCGTGCGTGTCGTTGAACGCGCCGCGAAACGCCTTGCCGATCGGCGTGCGCGCCGTCGACACGATCACCGCCTCACGCATGCGCAGGCACGTCCTTTTTCGCAGCGTGTCCCGAGCTCGTCGAAGGACGCCAAGCACCGAACGTCTCGCCGCGTTCGGCGAGCTCGCGCAGCAGCGGCGCGGGCGTCCAATTCGATCCGTGCACGCGCTCGAACGCGAGCAGGTCGTCCACGATCGCGCGCAAGCCGATCGAGTCCGCCCAGCGCAGCGGCCCGCCCCGGAACGCCGGGAAGCCGTAGCCGTACACCCACACGACGTCCACGTCGCCCGAGCGCGCGGCGATGCCTTCGGCGAGAATCTTCGCCGCCTCGTTGACCAGCGGGTACATGCAGCGCTTGAGGATCTCGTCGTCGGTGATCTCGCGGCGCTCGATGCCCGCCTCGCGGGCGTTGCGCTCGATCAGCTCGTCGGTGAACGGGTCCGGCACGGGCGTGCGGCTCCCGCTCTCGTAGCGGTAGTAGCCCGCGCCCGTCTTCTGCCCGTAGCGCCCGGCCTCGCACAGCTCGTCGGCGATCTTCGAATAGCGGCCGGTGGGCGGCGCGATCGCGTGCCGTCCCTTGCGAATGCGCCAGCCGACGTCGAGCCCGGCGAGGTCGCCCATCGCGAACGGTCCCATCGGCAGGCCGAAGTCTTTGATCACCTTGTCGACGCGCTTGGGCGACGCGCCCTCTTCGAGCAGGAAGCCCGCCTCGCGCGTGTAGTTGTGCAGCATCCGGTTGCCGATGAAGCCGTCACAGTTGCCCGCCACGACGCCGACCTTCGCGAGCTGTTTCGCGATGCGGAGCGCGCGCGCGATCGTCTGCGGCGACGTCTTCGCGCCGCGCACGATCTCGAGCAGCTTCATCACGTTGGCGGGGCTGAAGAAGTGCATCCCGACGACGTCCTGCGGCCGCGACGTCACGGCGGCGATCGCATCGACGTCGAGCGTGGACGTGTTCGTGGCGAGGACCGCGCCGGGCCGCGCGATGCGGTCGATCTCCCGGAACACGTCCTGCTTTACGCCCATCTCCTCGAACACGGCTTCGATCACGAGGTCCGCTTGCGCGAGCGCGTCGAGCGACGTCGCGAAGGTGATGCGCGCAATCCGCGCGTCGTGCTCGTCCTGCGAGAGCTTGCCTTTTTTCAGCGTCGCGCCGTAGTTGCCGGCGATGATGCCGCGCGCGCGTTCGACAAGCTCCGGTTTTATGTCGATCAGCGTTACTTCGATGCCGCCGTTCGCGCAGGCCATCGCGATGCCGGTGCCCATCGTCCCGCCGCCGACGATCGCCGCCGTGCGCACGGAGAACGGCGGCGGAGCGCTGCCGTCGGCGAGCTTCGCCGCCTCGCGCTCCGCGAAGAAGAGATGGATGCGCGCCTTGGACTGCTCGGACTCGAGCAGCGCGACGAAGCGCTCGCGCTCGCGCGCGAGACCTTCCTCGAACGGCAAGTCCATCGCGTCCGCGACGCAGTCGATGGCGGCGTGCTCGGCGAGACCGCCGCGCGCCTCGGGCTGCGCGCGCTCGCGCGCCGCGGCGATCGCGGCGTCGTCAGGCCGCGAGATCATGCCGCTGACACGGCGGCGCGGCTTGCCGGCCAGCGTGCGCGCGAACGCGAGCGCTTCTGCACGGACGCCGCTCGCGACCGAGTCGGCCAGTCCGATCGCCTTCGCGCGCTCGCCCCCGACGGGCTCGCCGCTTACGATGAGTGAGAGCGCGGCAGGCGCGCCGATGAGACGCGGCGCGCGCTGCGTTCCGCCGGCTCCGGGCAGCAGCCCGCGC
Organism: Vulcanimicrobiota bacterium; assembly: GCA_034666325.1. Lineage (GTDB taxonomy): Bacteria > Vulcanimicrobiota > Vulcanimicrobiia > Vulcanimicrobiales > Vulcanimicrobiaceae > Vulcanimicrobium. Next base: position 3,445 of record JAXDMB010000183.1, on the reverse strand, counting down.
TTGATCTCCGGCAAGCCGAGACGCGCTCCCGGCGCCGCGATGCGGTAGTCGCACGCGAGCGCGACCTCCAGGCCGCCGCCCATCGCGTTGCCTTCGATCGCCGCGACGATCGGTTTGGCGGAGGCTTCCATCGCCTCGATGAGGTCGCGGACGTTGGGCCGCGGCGGCGGGCTCACGCCGAAACCGCGCATGTCGGCTCCGCCGCTGAACGTGCCGTTCGCGCCGGTCAGCACGATCGCGGTCACCGCGGGATCGGCCAGCGCGGCCTCGAGCGACGAGATCAGCGGCGCGATCGACTGCGGGCCGAGCGCGTTGACGGGCGGGTTCTCGATGGTGAGGACCGCGACGCCGTCGTCGATGTGGAGGGGCACTTCGCTTCTCCGTCCGAGCGTGAAAGAGAGAGGAGACTTGACGGGTGGGCCGCGCCGCGTCCTGCCCGGCCGCGGGCCTTCGCGCCCCCCGGGACGCCGCCCTTGTATCAGGAAATGCTGCTTTTCGGATAAAGTCGGTTCGAAACCGTACCGAAAGGCCGAAATGGTCCCGCTCGCACCCCCCGTACTAGGCCATATGCATTTGACAAGGTGCGGTTGCGGATGTTAATTCTTGCGTAATACATTCGGAGGGGAAGAATCTTCGCCCGCGCCGTGTGTCGGGACACGATGCTAACGAGCAGCGTCTCGATGTTCGCGTGGGCATTGACCATTCGCCCCTCCAACCGTGGAGGCCACAACGGTGAGAGTCCCAAGCCATCTCCAGGCGTCGATCCGTACGGCCGTCGGCCGTGTCGTCGCCCCCGTGCTCGCAGCGGCGGCGCTGAGCTGTTCCATGACGGTGGGCGCGCAGGCGCAGACCGTCGCCCCGGTCGATGAAACGACCGCGGCCGCCGCCCAGAACGTCGCGCCCGCCGACCAGGCGGCGCCGAACCCGGCCGCAACGCCGGCCGGCCAGACGAATCCCCGCCCCGGCGCGCCACAGGCACCGAGCCAGGGCAGCCCCGGCAACCCGTCCGGCGGCCCGACGCAGACCCGTGCGGTCCCCGCGACGGCGCGCTTCAGCAATCTGCCGGTCATCGACTTCGTCGTGACCTTCACGCAGCCGGCGTACTACGGCAACCGGAACGCGACGCCGATCGGCGCCTCCAGCGTCGTCAACGGGTACAGCCCGGTCGACCTCGGCGGCACGTTCCGCCTCCCGATTACGCGCAAGCTCAACCTGCTCTTCGACCGCGTCACCGAAGGTACGCTGAACCAGCCGCTGGAGTGCGTCCTCCAGCCGAATCCCGCGGTTCCGGGCAACCCCACCGTCCGCGTCTGCCCGCAGGCCACGCGCGACGTCCTGCTCCAGTATCACGCGACGTACGCGTTCGACCGGTTCGTGACGCTCGACGTCGGCGACTCGTTCCGCCATCGTATCTGGACGAACGGCACCGGCAGCGTCAGCAGCGTCCCGTTCCTGTGCAACAACAACGGCCGTTCGACCGGCCCCAACTGCACGATTAGCTCGACGGAGCACCACTTCGGTTACGCCGGCCTCTCGTACACGACCAAACCGTGGCGCAACTACTGGAACAGCTCGTTCTCGTTCGCGCTCACGGCCGACCACCAGAACGTCGACCACCACGTCGCGGTCGCGTGCAGCGCGGGCAATCTCACCGGTCCCACGGCGCTCCCGGCGGCGCAGCTCCACGGCTGCCCGGCGGTCCCGAACGCGAACGCGATCGGGTACTACGACGAGAACCCGAACACGAGCGCGTACTGGGAGTCGACCCAAGGCGTCACGTGGATTCTGCCGGTCGACCCGAAGCACGGCACGACGTTCACGCTCAACGACCGATGGGGCGCGCTGAATTTCTACGAGAACCCCGGACTCTTCCCGGCCTTCGGAACCACGATCGGCGTGCCGTACCGCTGGAACTCCGCGCTGACGTACCAGCTCAGCAAGCGTTTCAGCCCAGGCTTCACGCTCGCGCTGCGCCACTCGGATTTCCACGCGACGACGCAAGGCACGCCGTTCGTGCAGCCGAATGCGATCCACGTCGGATCGTGGGACGTGATCGGCACGTTCCATGTCGACACGAGGACGTTCTTCGGACAGTAATCCGCGCAGCGGAAAAACCGGAACGAGCGCGGCCCACAAGCCGCGCTCGTTTTCTTTTCCGGCCATCCGCGACGATCTGATACGAGCGTTTGTCGGATACGAGGGACGCGCGCCGCTGAAGGTGAAGGGCCCGCGGCTCGTCAAACGCAGTAAATCTCCACGACGCGCGGAGCGGACATGCATCTTTTCTTCCAAGAGCTGCTCAACGGTCTGGTCGTAGGCAGCATCTACGCGCTCGTCGCGCTGGGGCTTGCGCTGATCTACGGCACGATGGGCGTTCCGAACTTCGCGCACGGCCATCTCTACATGCTGGGAGCGTACGTCGCGTTCGCCGGCGTCACCATCGCGCACATCGGCTACTGGCCCTCGATGCTGGCGGCGATCCTCGTGCTGGCACTGGTCGGCATCCTGCTCGAGCGCCTCGTGTTCCGCCCGCTGCGCAACGCGCCGGAGGTCAACACGATCATCGCCGCGGTCGGCGTGCTCTTCTTCCTGCAGCAGTTCGCGCAGCTCGTGTTCGGCGGAGACTTCCGCGTGTTCCCCACGCCGTACGACAAGGTGGTGCACGTCGGCGGGCTCGTCGCCACGCAGCAGCAACTCATCGTGATCGCGGCGGCCGCGGTGCTGATGGTGCTGCTGTTCTGGTTTCTGAAGCGCACGCTCACCGGCGCAACGATCGAGGCGGTCGCGCAGAACCGCGCCGGCGCCGCGCTGGTGGGAATCGACACCGACCGCGTGTCGATGCTGGTGTTCGCGATCTCGGCGGGCCTCGCGGCCGCGGCGGCGACGCTGATCGCGTCGATCAACCTGATCTCGCCGTCGATGGGTTTCTCGGTGATCCTCAAGGCGTTCGCGATCATCGTGCTGGGCGGGATGGGCAGCGTCCCCGGCGCGATCTTGGGCGCGTTCATCCTCGCGTTCGCGGAGAGCTTCGGCGGGACGTACATCTCGACGAGCTATCAGGACGCGATCGCGTTCGCGGTGCTGGTCGTCATCCTGTCGGTGCGGCCCACCGGGCTGTTCGCGAAGGGAACATGATGCAGCGAATCATCTGGACCGGCGCGGCGCTCGTCGCGCTCGCCGTTCCGCTCGCGCATCCCAACGCGTACGTGCTGCAGGTGATCGCGAGCGCGTACATCACCGCGATCGCGGTGTACGGGCTCAACGTGATCCTCGGCTACACCGGCCTGCTCAACCTGGGGCACGCGTCGTTCTTCGGCATCGGCGCGTACGGCGTCGCGCTGCTGGAGACCAAAGCCGGCTGGCCGTTCTGGCCGGCGCTGATCGCGGGCTGCGCGTTCAGCGTCGCGCTCGGTTTTCTGGTCGGCCTGATCTCGCTGCGCACGCG
>JAXDMB010000182.1:0-4397 GCA_034666325.1 Vulcanimicrobiota bacterium | reverse complement strand
AGCGCTGCATCGCCGCGTCGAGGCGGTCGGCCCGGCCCGTGCACGCGGTCGTCGCGCGCGCCACGCGCGCGGCCGGATCGGCGCGCTGCAGCCGCGCGGCGTACTGCGCCACGCGCTCGACACGGCGGCGCACCACCGTCGCGATACCGTGCTCGAGCCGCTCCCGCAGCTGCTGAAACCGTTCGCGGCGTTGCGCGAGACGCGTCGCCGGCGCCACCGCGGCGAGGCGCCGTTCGAGCGTCACGAGACGGTCGCCGCCGCGGCGCACGCGCTCGCGCGCCGCTGCGGCGAGTGCGCGCGCGGCGCGGTCGACGTGCTGGCGGCGCGCGGCGAGCGCGCGGTCGACGTCCCGCAGCAGCGTGCGCTTGCGTTCGGCAACGAGCGCGAGCAGGTCGTCGCGCCGCGGAAGCACGGTCTGCGCGGCTTCCGACGGCGTTGCCGCGCGGTGGTCGGCGACGAAATCGGTCAGCGGAACGTCCGCCTCGTGCCCGATCGCCGATACCGTCGGCACGCGCGACGCCGCGAGCGCGCGCACGACGCGCTCGTCGCTGAACGCGAACAAGTCCTCGAACGATCCGCCGCCGCGCGCGACCACGATCAGATCGACGTCGAGCGCGCCGGCGCGCGCGATCGCGCGCACGATCTCCGGCGCGGCCTTCTCGCCCTGCACCGGCGTCGGCACGACGATCACTTCGACGTGCGGCGCGCGCGCCTGCGCCTGCGTGCGAAAATCACGCGCGCCGTCGGCGGCTTCGGACGTCACGAGCGCGACGCGGAACGGATAGCGCGGCAGCGCGCGCTTGCGCTCGGGCGCGAACAGTCCTTCCGCGGCGAGCCGCGCTTTGAGCGCCTCGTACCGGCGGTGCAGCGCGCCGGCGCCGCCTTCGGCGACCACCTCGAACACGCGCAGCTGATAACGCGACGCTTTCGCGTACGTCTGCACGCTGCCGTACGCGACCACCTCGTCGCCGTTCGCAAGCGCCGGAAACATCGCCGCGGCCTCGCTGAAGGCCACGCAGTTCAGCAGCGCGTCGCGGTCCTTGAGGTCGAAGTACGCGTTGCCGTTGGCCTGCAGGCGCAAGTTGGAGATCTCGCCGCGCACGCCGAGCCGCGCGAACGCGCGGTCCCGCTGGAACAGGCCGGCGATGTAGTTCGCGAGCCGCGAGACCGCGACGATGCGCACGTCGGCGCGTGCGCCGGCCGTCACGGAGACTTCGGCGGCGCGGGCGCGCTCGTCGCTTCGCTGTCGAGCCGCACGAACGTCTGTCCGTCGCCGATCGTGTCGGGCGCCGGTGTGAGCGGCGTGACGGGCGGCGGGACGTGCGGAACGGCGGCCTTCGCGATCGGCACGGCCGCGGGCGCCAGCGGCACGGATACGGACGCGCGCTTGCGCGAGCGCGTCGTGACCGGCGCGGAGTCGTCCGCGGTGCCGCAGTTGTGCAGCGGCTCGGTGCCCGAGAGGAACACTTCGTCCCTGCCGGTGCCGCAGAGCTTCACTTTGTGCACCTCGCCGACCGGCAGCACGAAGTCGTGCGGCTTCACGTTCGCGAGCGCTTTCTTCATGAAGCGCGCCCAGATGCGCGCCGGGATGTTGCCGCCGTACGACTCGTTCATGCGCGTGTAGTCGTCGTTGCCGATCCACACCGCCGCGACGAGATCGGGCGTATAGCCCACGAACCACGCGTCGCGGAACGACGACGTGGTCCCCGTCTTGCCCGCGGCAGGGCGGCCGATGTCCGCGTTCGGACTGCCCGTGCCTTCTTTTATGACGGACTCCAGCATCGAGCTCATCACGTACGCGACGCCCGCGCTGATCACTTCGTTCTGCTGCGGATACGTGTTGTCGAGCACCGGCGTCCCGATCGCGTCGCGAACGATGCGAATCGGGGACGGCGCAATGTGCACGCCTTGGTTCGCCAGCGTCGCGAAGCCCGCGGCCTGGTCGAGCGGCGAGACACCGGACGAACCGAGCGCGAGCGAGAGCGTCGGATCCAGCGGCGCGGTGACGCCCATGCGGTGCGCGTACTCGACGACCTTGTCGATGCCGAGGTCCTGCGCGAGCTTCACGGCCACCACGTTGCGCGACTGCGCGAGCGCGTACCGCAGCGTGATCGCGCCGAGAAACCGGTTGTCGTCGTCCATGGGCGCCCAGCGCGAGCCGTCGCCCATCGGATAACTCACCGGCGTGTCCTCGACGATCGTGGTGGGCGGGTGCCCGGAGTCGATCTCCGCGGTGTAGACGTACGCTTTGAACGACGATCCCGGCTGGCGGTGCGCCTGCCACGCGCGGTTGAACTGGTTCGTCAGCGAGAACGGCGTCGCGCCGCCCACCATCGCGAGGATCTCGCCCGTGGACGGCTTGATCGCGACCAGCGCGCCCTGGTGCGCGCCGATGCCCTCGGCTTTCGCACGGTCGATGCCCCACGTGACGGCGTCCTGCGCCGCGTCCTGCATCGACGGGTCGAGCGTCGTGTTGACTTGCAGCCCGCCCTCAAACGTCGCCTGCGTGCCGAACTGCTGTTCCAGCAAATGCGTCACGTACGTGGTGAAATACGGATAGCGGTACGACTGTAATCCCTGCGGCCGTTCTCCGAGCAGGTGCAACGGCGCGCGCTCCGCGACGAGTGCCTGCCCGCGTGTGATGAAGTGCGCCTCCACCATGCGGTCGAGCACGTGGCGCTGGCGCTCCTTCGCGTGCGGCAGGTTCACGTACGGCGAGTAGTCCGACGGCGCGGCGGGCAGGCCGGCGATGATCGCCGCTTGCGCGAGCGAGAGCCGTCCGACGTCCGTGCCGAAATACGTGTGCGCCGCCGCCTCGACGCCGTACGCGCCGGAGCCGAAGTAGATCAGGTTGAGATAGCGCTCGAGGATCTCGTCCTTGGTGTAGTAGCGCTCGATCTCCATCGCGAGCAGCGCTTCCTGGATCTTGCGCGAGTACGACACTTCGTTCGAGAGGAACAAGCCGCGCGCGAGCTGCTGCGTGATCGTGGACGCGCCCTGCAGCTGCTGGTGGCGGTAGTCCGCGACCGCCGCGCGCGTGATGCCGACGAAGTCGACGCCGTGGTGCTGGTAGAAATGCCGGTCTTCGGTCGCGATGAACGCGTTACGCACCATCACGGGAACCTGGTCGACCGGCACCCACGTGCGGTTCTCGCGGTACAAGCTCGCGAGCTGCACGCCGTTGCGCGCGAGGACGCGCGTCGCGCGCGACGGCTGGTAGTCCGCCATGCGGTTGATATCGGGCAGATTGCGCGAGTACGACGCGACGATGCCGGCGACGATCCCCGCCAGCAGCAGCACCGCGAACAGCACCACCACGGCGAGCGTCTTGATGATGCGCACGACAATGCGCCCGGCGCCGCCGCCGCGCTTCACGGGACGCCGCCGCGCGCCGGCGCCGGGCCGAGCAAGAGCGCGACTCAACTGTCCGTTCCTCGCTCACGCTGCGGTACGGACACTTCCGTTCCTCGCTGAAGCTGCGGTACGGACACGGTCACCTGCCCGAGGAGACGGCCCAGCACGCCGTTCACGTAACGGCCGGAGTCTTCGGTCGAGAACTTCTTCGCGAGCTCGACGGCTTCGTTGATCACGACGGCGGCGTCGATCTCCTTGCGGTGGTTCAGCTCGAACGCGCTCATCCGCAGGATGATGCGGTCGATGGTCGGGAGGCGTTCGAGCGTCCAGCCTTCGAGCAGCGGCGCGATGAGCTGATCCGACTCGTCCTCGTTCTCGATGGTGCCCAGAACGAGATCGCGTACGAATCCGCGGCCTTCCGAGGAGTCCTCGCGCGCGAGCAGCTCGGTGAGCATCTCGTCCGCGGCCCGCTTCCCGACCTCCGTACCGTAGAGCGCCTGCAGCGCGATCTCGCGCCCGTGACGCCGTGAAAAAGAACCCATCGTTCAGACAGCGGCGGCTCGGCGGGCCAAAAACGCAGGCAGCCAGGCGACGCCGATACCGCCCGCGCGGAACTCCGGGTCGCCGAGCACTTCGCGGCAGAAATCGACCGTCGTTTTCACGCCTTCGATACGCGTCTCGCCGAGCGCGCGTTCCATGCGCAGGATCGCCGACTCGCGCGTGCGCCCCACCGCGATGATCTTGGCGAGCATCGAGTCATAGAACGGCGGCACGTTGGCGCCGCCGTACACGTGCGTGTCCACGCGAATGCCCGGGCCGCCCGGAAACACGACCGTCGTGAGCGTCCCCGCGGCGGGCGCGAAGTTGTTGTTCGGATCCTCGGCGTTGACACGCACCTCGATCGAGTGGCCGTGCGGATGGAGATCGTCCTGCGCGAAACCGAGATGCTCGCCGGTCGCGATGCGAATCTGCTCCTTCACCAAGTCGACGCCGTAGATGAGCTCGGTGACGGGATGCTCCACCTGGATGCGGGTGTTCATCTC
>JAXDMB010000181.1:0-5556 GCA_034666325.1 Vulcanimicrobiota bacterium | reverse complement strand
CACGCTCCCGGTCGCACCGGCCAAGACGATCGCGTCGCCGTCGAGCAAGCCCATCATCGCCACTCCTTCGCGCCGACGCGCTTCACCGCGCGCGAGCCGAAGCCCGTCACACGCGCACGCGCTTGGCTTCGCGCGAGCGCTTGGGCGCCAAGAAACAGTTCGCCGCGTGGTCGTTCACGACGCCGACGGCTTGCAGGAACGCGTAGCAGATCGTCGAGCCGACGAAGCCGAAGCCGCGCCGCCGCAAGTCCTTGCTCAGCGCGTCCGACAACTCGCTGGTCGCCGCGACGTCGGCGCTCGTGCGCGGCCGGTTGACGACCGGTGCTCCGCCGGCGAACGCCCAGAGATAGGCGTCGAAGGAACCGTGCTCGCGCTGCACGGCGAGAAACGCCTGCGCGTTGCGGATCGACCAAGCGATCTTCGCCTTGTTGCGGATGATCGTCTCGTCCGCCAGCAGCCTTGCGGCGTCGCGCTCGCCGAAGCGCGCCACCTCGGCCGGGTCGAAGCCGCGGTACGCGCTTCGGTAGCCCTCCCGCCGGTGCAGGATCGTGGACCAGGACAGCCCCGCCTGCGCACCCTCCAGGATGAGGAACTCGAAGAGCACCCGGTCGTCGTGCACGGGCGAGCCCCACTCGCCGTCGTGGTACGCGATCATCGCCGGGTCGGTCCCGGCCCAGGAGCATCGGTTCATCGTCCTCCGCTTCGCGCCCGAACGGCCGGGAACCGGCAGGTCGTACTTCTTAGCATGTCGAATGAGCCTCGCCCCTAACATACGGTTGCTATACTAACCATAGATAGCGACAGAAGCCAAAAGCTATGAGGTGTGCACGATGTGTCCCGTCCATTGGTCCATGTTCGCGCTGGCCGCGGTGCCGGCGTCGCTGGCCGCGCTCGGCTATCTGAGCTTCCGCCTGAAGCGCACCGCCGCGCCGCGCGCCGAGAAGGCGGTCTGACATGGCGACCGTAACCGCGCTCGCTCCCAACCGCCGCTCGTTCGTCGCGAAGAAGAAGGTCGGCGGCCAGATAACGATCCGCAAAGACGTCCGCGACATGACGCCGCAAGACGTCGTTCAGTTCCGCACCGCGATCGCGATGATGGCGGCGCGTTCCGCGAACGTGCAGACCGACACGCTCGGTTTTCAGTACCTCGCGAGCTACCACGGAATCTGGCAGAACCTGTGCCAGCACGGCACGCCGGGGTTCGCATTGTGGCACCGGCCCTACATGCTCGCGTTCGAGCAGACGATGCAAGATCTCGTTCCGGGCGTCTATCTGCCGTACTGGGACTGGACCAGCCAGTTCGAGATCCCGTCCATCTTCACCGACGCGACGTGGCTGAATCCCGCAACGGGAAACAACGAGCCGAACCCGCTGCTCGCGCAGCCGATGAACGGCGGTCCGCTCACGCAGCGCGATCCGGGCACCACCCAGCAGCTGCAGGCGTTCGGACCGCTCGTCGCCCTCGCGCTGCAGGATTCGTCGTACGACCAGTTCTCACCGGATCTGGAGAACCCGCACAACCAGCTGCACGGGTGGGTCGGCGGCGACATGGGCGACGTGACGACAGCCGCGTTCGATCCGGTGTTCTACGCGCACCATTCGTTCATCGAGTACGCGTTCTGCCAGTGGCAAGACGCGAATCCCGGGGCCGCCAAACCGACGGACGTTCCGCCGTCGATGCTCGTTCCGTGGGCGTCGCTGGACGACATTTGGAACTATCACAACCTCGGCTATCAGTACGAGCCGTACAATCCGCCGATGCTGACGCTGACCGGCCCCGTGACGAAGGTTCCGACGGCGGGGAACACGCTGGACGCCGCGGTGCTCGACCGTCCGACGCTCGCGTCGGGCGACACGGTCACGACGTTCTCGCTCGGCACGGTCGACGCGGAGTTCCACCGCGCCGAGATCCGTTTCGAAGGGCTGACGCCGCCCAAGAACAGCTTCACGGTGCTCGTGTTCGTCAACGACACCAAAGCGAACGGGAAGACGAAGACGTACGGCAACCCGCACTTCCTGGGCGCGCAAGGATTCTTCGGCCACGGCCGCTGCTTCGGCGACGAAGGGCATTGCGATCCCAAGCCGCGCGACATCTTCGACTTGCGCCCGAAGCACCATTACGATCCGATCAAAGTCCGCCTCAACGTCACGCGCCCATTGCGCGCGCTGTTGCGCGCCGGTGAAAAGCTCGACGATTCTCCGGTGACGCTGGTCGTGATCGATGCGAAGGGCAACGAGATTCCCGAGTCCGGCTTGCACTTCGAGGGCTTCTCGCTGGCGATCAGCTGAAGCGCGCCCCGATCGGCCTCGCCCGGGACGTTCCGGCCGGGCCGATCTGGGTACGAGAACGGCACGATGGCATCACTGAGGTCCGGCGCGAACGTGGCGACGATTCCGGTCGACCGGCTCGGCTCGGACTTCCAGCGCGGCGAAGTGCGCTTCGAAGGGCTCACGCTGCCGCGGCGCTCGTTCAACTTGCGCGTGTTCCTCGACGAACCCGATGCGAACGCGCAAACGCCGACCGAGGGGAATCCGCACTATCTCGGCACGCAAGCCTTCTTCGGCGTCGGCACGGACCCCAGCGAAGCGGCGCCCGGCGGATACAACCGCCAGCTCGAACCCACGCAGATCAAGCTGAACGTCACCGAGAAGTTGCGCGATTTCCTGCGCAACGCGGACAAGAAGCACGTTCCGGTGACGCTCGTCGCCGTGGACCGCGACGGCAACGAGATACCGGACCCGGGATTGAGCTTCGAAGGGCTGACGCTCGTAACGAGCTGAACCGCTTCGCGGTTTACGGGGTCGGGGAAGGCGACGGGTGCAGCGTGTTCGCTACGGTGCGCGGCGCGTTCTCGCCGTTCGTGTCCTGCGCGTGGCCGCCGATCACTTGCAGCAGCATCGCCGCTTCGCCGCGCTTGACCGGCGCTTGCGGGCGGAACATCGCGACGGCGCCGAACGCGCGGCCGACGTTCCCGATCTTCGTCGTCGACCCGTTGATGTCGTCGTCCGACGCGTCCGTGGCGATCGCACTCGCGAACGCCGCGGAGATCTGCGTTCGGTCTTTCCACTCCGGCAACCGAGATTTCGCCGACGCGACGTCGCGATAACGGTCGGCGATTCCGCCGCGGTCGAGCACCGCTTTGATCGCGATCGCCTGCTCGTGCGTGAGCGGCTGATCGGCTTTGAACGTCTTGTCCGGAAAGCCGACGGAGATGCCGGCGGCGTTCATTCCCTCGATGTACTTGAAGTCGGGATCGCTCGGCTGCAAGTCGGTGAAATCCGACTTGTCGCCGCTCTCCGCCGGATGGATCTGTTTGCCCGGGAGGTTCGCCCATACCGCGTTGTTGGTCTTGAAGAGCCAGCGCACGAACTCGCGGCGCTTGACCGGCTTTTCGGGCTGGAACGTCCCGCTCGTCGCATCGAGCGCGCCGAGCTGGCCGAGCGCGACGATCGCTTTTTCGGCGTAGGTCCCGGAGATGTCGGTGAACGCGACTGTGAGCGCAGGCGATGCGGCAGCGGATGTTCCGGTCGAGGCGGCCGCCGATGCTCCCGGCGAGGCCATAGCGGATGCGCCCGGCGACGACGTCGCCGAAGCGCCGGGCGACGCGGATGCGCCGCTGCTTGCGCCGGGTGACGTGCTGTCAGACGGGCTGCTCGAAGGGCTGATCACCGCGGCGGGGGTCGCTGAGGCCGATGCATCGGCAGCCGAGCTCGGCGCCGCCGTCACCTCGGTCGTCGTGGTACCCGAGGTCGTCGTTTTCGCGCAACCCGCGGCGGCGACCGCGGCGCAGAGAACCAGGGCCGGGATGTGAACGGCTCGCATGACCCGCTCTTAGCGTACGGCCCGCGCCGCTTCCTTTTGCCGGCGCTGCCGTTCGGCGGAATCTACGCGGGTGACGGGCCCGCACGGGCGCAAGCCGTTCGCCGCGCGCGCGGCTACGACGTTCGAGCTGCGCGCCGTTTTGCGAGGTGAGCGTCGTCCATGAACAGCGGCGACGAGATCAAGAAGTCCGCACTTGCGCGGTTGCACGCGATCGGCACGTTGTAGAGAACGGCGAGGCGAAGCAATGCTTTCACGTCGACGTCATGCGGTTGCGTCGTGAGCGGATCCCAGAAGAACACGATCAGGTCGAGCTGCGCGTCGACGAGCATCGCACCGACTTGCGCGTCGCCGCCGAGCGGGCCCGAACGCAGCAGATCGATCGGCAGACCCGTCGCTTTGCCCACCATCCCGCCGGTCGTTCCGGTAGCGACGAGCTCGCAGCGCGCAAGCGTTCCGCGGTTGAACGTGGCCCATTCGGCCAGCTCGTTCTTACAGCCGTCATGAGCGATCAGCGCGACGCGCGGCACGTCCACGCGCCGGATATACTGGCGTTCCATCAATCCGGTGCAACGTATGTCGCACCCGAAACATCGCCCGAAAACATTTGTTTCGTCATCGCGCGCACGTGGTCGCAAACGATGTGCCATATATATTGCAAAATGATGAAATTACGAACGCACCGCTGAACGATCGTACGATGAATCGCCGCGCCCACTGTGGTTCCCTGCAACCCATGATGCCTGAATACCACTCGGTCTTGCAGTCCGATCAGCCCGACGGCTCGGAAGTGCAGCGCGCTGCGATCGCCGCTGTCGTTCTGGTTGCGTTCTTCGCCCTGTTCGCGTTCGCTAAACCGCACGACCCGACCAAAGTCGTAGCAGGCGTTCCGTGCTCGGTGCTGTCCGAGCAAGACATCAGCGCGTGCTCGGAAGCGAAATGCGCCTGATGCCCAGCAGCGGCACGATCTGCCAATACGTCTCGACCGGCGCCGGCACATCACGCACGCTGTTCATCGTCGCGAGACAAGCCGCGTCGGTCCCCGCCGCGATGCAGCACGATGGCACCCCGGTACAGGGCGTGGGCGACGCCGCGATGCGCTCGCGAAACGCGGTGTACGTGCGCTACGGCAAGCACTCGTACACGTTCGACGTCGTCCCCGATTCGTCGACCGCCGCACGCGCCACAACAGAAGAGCTGCGCCTAGCAAAGATGATGCACCGCCCGCTGATCGCACAAAACCGCTAGAGATGTACGATCTCGATTTGCGCCAGCGGAGCGAATGCGTCGCGCAAGTATTCCGCGGCGATTTTACGGTGACAACGCTCGGGCGAGTGCTCGGAACATAACAGACACGCACGATCCAGGAGCGCGATATCGATGCCGCGCTCCGGTCGCCGCTCGTGGAGCAATTCACGGTACGCCTGAGCGTACTCGTCCCAGCTCAACTGCTTGGCACGATACGGCTTCAACAACGACGCCGTAGGTGCGAGCGCCGTCACGGCCTCGTACGCGCTACCGGTGAGCCGGTCGAGAAAATACGGCAAGTCCGGCACTTTCGCGAAGCCGGATAACTGGCCGTCCCGCTGCAGTCGCGCGTCGAGGACAATCTTTACGTTCGCGCGGCGAAGCCTGGTGAAGAACTCTTCCGCCGTCGTTTTCGTGAAGCCGATCGTATACAGCGTCACCGTCGCGCCCGGTCCGGCCGAACGAATCGCGAGCTCATCGGGCTAACC
>JAXDMB010000180.1:0-2873 GCA_034666325.1 Vulcanimicrobiota bacterium | reverse complement strand
GCGAGCTCGTCGATCGGCGCGAAGATCCGCTCGCCCTCCGCGACGCCCAGCGCGCCGCCCGGAAGAAAGTCGTGCTGCACGTCGACGACCACGAGCGCGTCGTCGGGCTGAATGTCGTATCGCATTTTGTCAGGCCGCCACGATGTTGAGGAGCTTGTCCGCGATGAAGATGCGCTTGCGGACCTGCTTGCCGTCGATTTGCGCCGTCACGGTGGGCTCGCGCATCGCCAGCGCGAACGCGTCGTCCTCGGCGATTCCCGGCGCCGCTTGGATGCGCGCGCGGACCTTGCCGTTCACCTGCACCACCAGCGTGATCTCCGCGACGGCCAGCGCCGCAGGATCGGGATTGATCCACCGCTCCAGGTGCACGCTGCGCGCGTAGCCGATGCGCGACCACAGCTCGTCGGCGAGGTGCGGTGCGAACGGCGCGAGCACGATGGGCAGCGCGTGCACGACGTACAGCACGGCGGGGTCGTCCTCCGCGCCCGGCTCGCGCAGCGCCGTGCTCAGCAAGTTGATGAGCTCGTCGAGCTTCGCGGTGGTGACGTTGTAGTGGAAGCGGTACGTCTCCGTTTCGCTCATTCCCGAATCCAGCGCGACGTGCAGCGCGCGCACCAGCTCACGCTGCGAATCACCGCGCATCTCGGGCAAACGGTCCAGCGGCACGGTGCGTGCGGCATCGGCGAGCGGCTCGGCCGCGCGCCACACGCGCTGCACGAAGCGCACGCGTCCGACGATTCCCTCGTCCGTCCAGTCCAGCGTGTCTTCGGGCGGCGCGGCTTTCAGCAAGAACAGCCGCATCGCGTCGACGCCGTACTTCTCCACCGCTTCGTCGATTCCGACGACGTTGCCGCGCGACTTCGACATCTTCTCGCCGCGGTAGAGCAGCATGCCCTGGTTGAACAGGCGCGTGAACGGCTCGTCGTCGCCCGTGACGTACCCTTGGTCGATCATGAACATGTAGAAGAAGCGCGCGTACAGCAGGTGCAGCACCGCGTGCTCCGCGCCGCCGATGTACTGGTCGACCGGCATCCACTTCGACGCCTTGTCCTTGTCGAACGGCATGCGGTCGTTGTGCGCGTCGAGGTAGCGCACGAAGTACCACGACGAGTCGACGAACGTGTCCATCGTGTCGACGTCGCGTGTCGCCGGGCCGCCGCATTTCGGGCACGTCGTGTTCACGAACGCGGTGTCGTTCGCAAGCGGCGAGCCCTGGCCGGTGAACTGCACGTCCTTCGGCAGCAGCACCGGAAGCTGGTCGTCCGGCACCGCGACGGTGCCGTCGGTCGGACAGTACACGATCGGGATCGGCGTGCCCCAATAGCGCTGCCGCGACACGAGCCAGTCGCGAATGCGGTAGTTCACCGTCGTCTTGCCGCGGCCCATCGCTTCGAGCCGCGCGGCGATCGCGCGCCGCGCCGTGGCGGACTTCATGCCGATGTACTCGCCCGACGCGATCAGCTTGCCGTCCTCGACGTACGCTTCGCTCAGCGGCGCGCGCAGCGAGCCGTCGGGTGTCGTGATCACTTGCGCGATCGGCAGCCCGTGCTTGCGCGCGAAGTCGAAGTCGCGCTCGTCGTGCGCGGGCACGCCCATCACCGCGCCCGTACCGTACTCCGCGAGCACGTAGTTCGTCACCCAGATCGGAATGCGCTCGCGCGAGAGCGGGTTGATCGCATACGCACCCGTCGGAATCCCGGTCTTCTCCATCAGCTGGGTGCGCTCGAGCTCGCTCTTGCTCTTGAGCGTCACGGCGAACTCCTCGACGCGCCGGCGCGACTTGGGCATCCGCTCGAGAATCTTCTCGACCGCCGGGTGCTCCGGCGCGACCGCGACGAACGTCGTGCCGAACACCGTGTCGATGCGCGTCGTGAACACGTCGATCTGCGCTTCGACGTTCTCCACGTCGAACGAGAACGTGACGCCCTCGCTCTTCCCGATCCAGTTGCGCTGCATCGTGCGAATGCGATCCGGCCAGCCGTCGAGACGCTCGAGCCCGGCCAGCAGCCGCTCGACGTAATCGGTGATCTTGAAGAACCACTGCGCGAGATTGCGCCGCTCGACCGCCGCGCCGCAGCGCCAGCAGCGCCCGTTCTCCACCTGCTCGTTCGCGAGGACCGTCTTGTCGACGGGGCACCAGTTCACCGGTGCCTCGCGCTTGTACGCGAGCCCCTTCTCGAACAGCCGGATGAAGAACCACTGGTTCCAGCGATAGTAGTCCGGCAGACAGCTCGCGAGCTCGCGCGTCCAGTCGTAGCTCGTGCCCATCAGGCGAACCTGGCGCTGCATGTTGGCGATGTTGTCGAGCGTCCACGTCTCGGGATCGATGCCGCGCTGGATCGCCGCGTTCTCGGCGGGCAGGCCGAACGCGTCCCAGCCCATCGGGTGGATCACGTTGCGCCCGCGCATGCGGTGCACGCGCGCGACCGCGTCGCCGAGCGTGTAGTTCTTCGCGTGCCCCACGTGCAGATCGCCCGACGGGTACGGCAGCATCTCGAGGACGTAGTACTTCGGGCGCGGGTCGCCGTCGCGGGCGACGTAGACGCCCTCGCGCTCCCAGCGCTCCTGCCACGCGCGCTCGACGGCGCGGAAATCGTACGTTCTCTCCTCGGACATGGAACCCTCAGGATACACCATGACGCGCCGGAGGCCTAGCCGCGCGGGCCGGAGAGCTAGCCGGGACGGCCGGAACGCGTGATGGGACAGGCGTGAAACAGTTCATTCCCATCGTTGCGGCGGCCGCGATCGGCGGCGCCGTGCTCCTTCGCCCCGTCCCGCCGCCGACTGCTGCCGCAGGCGGCTGGTCGTCCGCGTCGCCCGAGCCGGCCGGCGGCCACGGGCGCGGCGGCCGAACGCCCGCGCCGCAGGCGATG
>JAXDMB010000179.1:0-3085 GCA_034666325.1 Vulcanimicrobiota bacterium | reverse complement strand
CAGCGCGCCGACTACGACACGGTGCTCGAAACGATGACGAACGACTTCGAGCCGGTCGTGCGCGCCGCATATCCTGCGGTCGACGCCGCGCTGCGCGCGCTCGCGGACGCCGGCGCGCCCGGGCGCGCGATGCTGTCCGGCTCGGGCGGCGCGTGCTTCGCGCTGTTCGCGCACGAAGACGCGGCGCGCGCGTTCGCGGCACGGCTGCGCGCACCGGCCGGCGCGGCCGTTCACATCGTGCCGTTCGCCGGCGGCAGCGCCTGGGTCGATGCGCCCATCACGGACTCCGCGCCGCATGCGAACGGCGGTTCGCCGTGAACGCCGTTGACGCGATCGTCCTCGCGGGCGGCGGCGCGGACGCGGTCGCCGCGCTCGAGCCGGGTGCGCCGAACAAGGCGTTCGTGCGCGTCGGCGGCATCCCGCTGGTGCAGCGCACCATCATGGGGCTGCGGTCGTCGTCGCGCATCGACCGCATCGTCGCGGTCGCGCCGCCGTCGGCCGCGGCGCATCCCGCGCTCGCGAACGCGAGCGAGGTGCGCGGCGACGGCGCGCGGATGCTCGAGAGCCTGCGCTCGGGGATGGCGGGGTTCACCGAGCACGCGATCGTGATCGTCGCGGCGTCCGATCTTCCCGCGCTCGACGCCGCCGCGGTCGACGAGTTCGTGGACGCGGTGCTCGCGCGCGACCTCGACGTCGCGTACGCGTGTCTCGAACGGCGCCATCACGAGGCGGCGTACCCCGAGTTCCCGCACACCTGGGCGCGCATGCGCGACGGCCGCTACTGCGGCGGCGGGCTCGTCGCGCTGCGCCCGCGCGTGCTGCCGCGGCTGAACACGTTCATGGACGCGCTCGGCGCCGCGCGCAAATCGCCGCTGCGGCTCGCCGGGTTGTTCGGCTGGGACATGCTCGCGCGCTTCGCGCTCGGCCGCCTCGCAATCGAACAGGCCGAGGCCCGCGCGTCGCGCCTGCTCGGGGCGCGCGTCGGCGCGATCCGCAGCACGCACGCGCAGATCGCGCTCAACGTCGACCGCGTCGAGGACGTCGCGCTCGCGAACGCGCGCTTCGGCCGAAGCGTTGGTTGAAGGATGCGTCTCACGATCGTAGCCGCCGCGGCGCTCGCCGTCTCGCTCACCGGTCCGGCGCTCGCCCAAGTGACGCCCGCGCCCGCGCCCGCGCCCGCGCAAACGACAGCCCCGCCGGCATCCGCTGCTCCCGCACCGGCCGACCCGCCGAGCGGATCGCCGCGGTGCGGCCAGGGCCAGGAAACGCTGAGCGGCATCGGGCGGCTGATTCACGTCGAGTTCACCGGCGCGGTGTTCGGTGCGCACGTCTGCGCCACGGTCGCGAACCTCGCGTTCGACGGCTTCACCGCGCGCATCGCCGACGCACCGTCGAGCGACGCCGTCGTGACGGCCGCGCTCAGCGGCGGCGGCAGCGTGACGCTCCCGCTCGAAGGTGCGACCATCACCGGCGCGGGGCCGTACGTCGTCTCGCCGGGCGGCGTGATGCCTTCCTTCGGCGGCGATACGGCGGAACAGCCGCGCGTCGTGCTCGCGTACGCCGGCCAGCGCGTGCTTCTGATCGCGACCACGCCGGTGGGGCTCGTCGATTTGGCGCGCGCGCTGCGCGACCACCCGGGCCTTTTCGACGCGGACGCGATCGAACGCGCGGTCATCATCGCGAGCGGCCCGGATGCGGTGATCTCCGTACGCCCGGACGGATCGCGCCCGCCCGCGCCGAGCGTCACGACCCCTCGTATGCTCCTGTTGATTAAGCGCGGCTGAAGATCGCCGCACGTGCGGCAAGTCTCAGCCATTTCTCAGACCGGCAGGGTACGACACCTGGCATGCGCGCCATGACGGTGCTCTGCGACCGCGTCAGTGACGTCGGTGGCGCGGAGCGCTATTGGGAAACGGTGCTGCCCGCTCTCGCAGACCGGCGTGTGCGCGTTCGCGTGCTCGCGCGGGAAGTGGGATTCAGCGCGTGGCGCGCCGGCGATGCGCGCGCGATCCGCTGGGCCGACGAAGACGCCGGCCCGTCGGCCGACGCCGCGCGCGAAGTGGCCGACGAGCTGCGGCGCAACCCGCCGGACATCGTCGTCACGGCGAGCGTGTTCGACACCGCGGTGCTCGACGCGGTGCGCGCCAACGCGCCGAGCTGGTTCGTGCGCATTCACGACCACCGCTCGTTCTGCCCCACCGGCGACCGCGTGTACCCGCAGTTCGAAGCGGTGTGCAGCGCCGCGATGGGAGCGGCGTGCCGCGGCGCCACGATCGTGCGCGGCTGCGTTCACGGTCCCCGGCCGTCGTCGTTCCGCCGCATCGCGGCGCGCGAGGCCTTGCGCGACCGCATCGCGCGCGCCGACGGCGTCCTCGTTTCGAGCGAGCACATGCGCACGACGGCCGTGGCGAACGGCATTCGGGCCGAGCGCGTGACGATCACGCCGCCGCCGCTTCCGGATGACGCCTACGCGCCGGCGCCGCACGAGCGGCCGAGCGCGCGCACGCTGCTGTTCGCGTCGCGCCTGACGCCGCGCAAGGGACTGCGCTCGCTGCTCGGCGCGCTGGCGAGGATCGCGCCGCACGAGCGGCCCCGGCTCGTCGTCGCGGGCGAAGGCGAAGCGGAGGAGCGCGACGCACGGGCGCTTGCGGCGCGCGACGACATCGTGGTCGACTGGCGCGGTAAGCTCTCCGCGGCCGACATGCGCGCGGCGATCGACGAAGCGGACGCGGTCGCGGTGCCGTCGCTGTGGCCGGAGCCGTTCGGTCTGGTCGGAATCGAGGCGCAGGCGCGCGGGCGGCCGGCGGTGGCGTACAAGGTCGGCGGCATCGACGACTGGATCGCCGGCGCCGGGCTCGCCGTGCGCCGCGGCGATGAGGACGCGCTCGCGGGCGCGATCCGCACCGTGCTCGACGAGGCGATCTGGCCGCGGCTGTCGGCGGCGGCGCGGACGCGCGCGGAAAATGACCGGCTCGACGCGCACGTCGAGCGGCTACTCGGACTCTTCGAAGGAGCGCTCGTTACAGCATGAATGTCCTGGTGATCGGCGGCGACGGTTATTGCGGCTGGGCGACATCGCTCTACC
>JAXDMB010000178.1:0-5930 GCA_034666325.1 Vulcanimicrobiota bacterium | reverse complement strand
ACGCCGTCCGCCGAGCAGACCGTGCGCAATCTTTCGGGTGGAAACCAGCAGAAGGTCGTGCTCGCGAAGTGGCTGATCGGCCAGGCGCGCGTGTTCTTGTTCGACGAGCCGACGCGCGGCATCGACGTCGGCGCGAAAGCGGAGATTTACGCGCTGATGGTGGAGCTGCTGCGCAACGGCGCCGCGATCGTGATGGTGTCGAGCGAGCTGCCCGAAGTGCTCGGCATGTCGCACCGCGTCCTGGTCGTGCGCGGCGGACAGATTCGCGCGGAGTTCGCCCGCGCCGACGCGACGCCGGACAAAGTGATTGCGGTCGCGACGGGAGTGGCGGCGTAGTGGCCGGCATGAATCTTCCGGGCGGAAACGTGCCGGACGCCGACGCGCCGGACGGAAAGATCCAAGACGTCAGCGTGCCTGGTCCCGGCGTGCCGCACGAGGCCGTCAAGGCGGTCATGGACCAGCGGGCCGGCGAGGCCGCATCGCAGAACCGCCGGTCCGCGACGATTCGCCTGCTCGGCCTCGCGGCGGGGTTCATCGTGCTCGTCGTGCTCGTGAATGTCCTCGCGCACGGAAACTTCCTCGAGCCGCGCAACCTCACCAACGTCCTGCGCCAGATCACCGTGAACGCGATCCTCGCGGTGGGCCAGACCTTCGTCATCATCACCGCAGGCATCGATCTGTCGGTGGGCTCGATCGTCGGCTTGTGCGGCGTCGTGATGGCGCTGGTGGCGAACACGCTGCACCTCGGCGGTCCGGGGACGTTCGCCGTGACGCTGCTCGTCGGGCTCGCCGTCGGCTGCGCGGCGGGCTGGGTCAACGCGCTGCCCGTCGTGCGCCTCGGGCTGCCGCCGTTCATCACGACGCTCGCGATGATGCAGATGGCGCGCGGGCTCGCGTTCATCGTCGCGCACGGCCAGCCGATCCCGCTTGCCGACAGCTCGCCGTTCGACTGGCTCGGCACCGGCTACGTGCTGTCGGGCATCGCGTCGTTCGGGGGAGTTCCCTGGGTCGTGATCGTCATGGCGGTCGTCGCGATCGTGTTCGCGATCGTGCTCGGCCGCACCGCGTACGGCCGCTACGTTCTCGCGCTCGGCGGCAACGAGGAAGCGGCGCGGCTCGCCGGGATCGACACGCACACCGTCAAGACGCTCGTGTACGTGATCTCCGGCGGCTGCGCGGCCTTGGGCGGGATGCTGCTGATGGCGCGGTTCGGGTCCGCCGCGCCACAGAACGGCACCGGCGCGGAGCTGCAGTGCATCGCGGCGGTGGTGGTGGGCGGCACGTCCCTCATGGGCGGCCGCGGCACCATCGTGGGCACGTTCTTCGGCGCGCTGCTAATCGGCGTGCTCAACAACGTGATGAACCTGATCAACATCGAGTCCTACACCCAGCAGATCGTGCTGGGCGCGGTTATCCTGCTCGCGGTGATAGCGGACGAGCTGCGCAAGCGGTATCTCGCAGCGCGCTGAGCGTTACGCCGCGTTCGGCAACTGCGCCGTCGCCGGCGTCGCTTGGTCGAACGTGATGGCGCCGACCACGTTGCAGAACGCAACGACGGTTGCCCAGTCGCTCGTTGCGCTCTGGAGGTCGGCCGCGAGCGCTGCGACCGTGCCGGACGAGAGATCCGTTTCCGCATTCATGAGATCAAGGACTACCGCGCCGAGCTCGGACTCCAGCGTTCTCCAGGCCTGCAGGATGAGGTCGAGCTCTCCCTGCGCCTGGCTGCTCAGGGTTTGAATGGTCTGCAGCATCGTCTCGAGGTGCTGGAGCTGGGAAATCTGCTGGTTGATCGCTTGGATCTGCGCGTCGTCGGCTTTGATCTGGTTCGTATCGTTCGAGATCTGTACTTCGGCGGCGATCAGCGTGGCGATCCCGGCGACCGCGCCCACGATACCGAACGCGAGGCCGATGCCGAAGGTGAAGATACCGATCACGGCGCCGACGAAGAACGACACGCCGGCGCCGATCGCCGCTCCGGTGACGACCTTCTGCCATTTTGCGATGTCGTTTTCAAGCTGGACGATGGCCGCTTGCAGCACAGCGACCTGGCCCTGATCGTAGCCGACGGCCTGCTTCGCGTTGTTGATCGCCGCCAGCATGTTCGTGGCCTGCGGGAGATTGGAGCGGTGCTGAAGCGTGAAGGGAGCGAAGCGGCGTCTTGCCATGGCGATCACCTGTATTTCGAGCGCGAAGTTGGTGCCTCGATCGTGCAGCGACGCGGTTACTGTGCGGTTACGGAGCAACGTCGAGCTTCTCGCCGGTGAGCCGATTGCGCAGTTCGCTGAACACGTCGCCGCCGGCGGAGACGAAGTACGTCCGGCCGCCGCCTGATGCGATGAACAGCGGCTGGTATGGCGACGCCGTGGCGTCAGGGACCCACAGCGCCTCGACTTCCATCCGGAGGTCGTCGTCGAATCAGCCTTAATTGCTGGCGAGTTCCCATGACGCGCGCGATCGGGTCGATGTCGATCAAAGCGCGTGCGTCGTCCGCCGTGCCGAACGCGCGGCCGAGATAATGACCGCCTTCGTCGAAGCGCAAAACCTCACCGGTTCCGTCCTGCAGCGCCAGCGGAACCAGGTAATACCGCTCGTTGCGGCGCTCCGTGCGCCGCACCAGGTGCGCGACGAAAGGATCGGGCAGCGCGCGCGTCATCGCCGAGCCAAGACCGGACGATGCCCTCGATCGAAGCGCTCGGCACTTTCGGGGAGAGGAGCCGGACGGCCGGCGGCAGCGCGAGCCCCGCACGCGGCGTGGCGCGCGAGTCGGTGACGATGACGAACTGCCCGTCGTCGCCGTACCTGAAGTACTGCCACTCTCGTTACCACACTGTCCGTGCTGCGATCGTCACCCAACCACGTTACACGAGGGTTACTGCTCATCGTGGCTACCTTCGCACCGCGTTGACGATCACAAGCGGATCGGCTCACCGGTCAGCAAGTCGTGCAGCTCGGCATGCACCGCCCCGTCGTTGCCGACGAAGCGGAAGAACGTGCCGTGCCGGTCGATTCGATGCAGCGCGTAGGACGGCGACGGCGATTCGCGCGAGGGGAGCCACACCAGCACCGGCGCAACGGTGAACGCGCCCGGGTCGCGCTCGAACTCGACCGATCCTTTCAGCCGGCCGAGCACTTCGGTGGGTTCGAGGATCCGATAGCCGCCGCGAGGACGGACGTGCGCGCCCGCATACTCCAGCGGCTGTTGCGCATCGATGCGCGCGACGACCGTCCAATCGCCGCGGTACCGGATCGGGGCGAGATAGAAGAACTCGTTCTTCCGATCGATGCGCTGTACGAGCCATGGCCGGTCCGCCTGAATCTCGGTACGCCCTCGAGCGAGCTGGTAGCGCTCGATCCCGCCGCGTGCCGCGGCCTGGATCTCTGCCGGGTCCGCCGTTCCGCGTAGTTCGGATACGATGCGCGAGGACTTGACGCTTCGAACACCGCGGGCCCCGGACGACTCGGTGAGACCGGCGACACCGACCGCGATGAACAGCGGCTGCGGGAACGGCTCGGCGCAAAGCGTGCACGTCGAGAAAAACGTCTTGAGCCAATCGCTCGAAACGGCTTGGTCGAAGCCGCCGCGATCGCACGGGGCGCTTCCGCCGCTTCCGCAGCCGTCGGCTGTGGTGTGCGTCGGCGGCAAGCCCTTGAAGCATCGATTCGGCGTGATTGGCAGTGGATTGTTGAAGAAAACGGAGCCGCCCGGATCGGCCGTCATGGCGGTGACCACGACCCAGTGCTTACCGCCGTAGATCAGCGCCGCCGCAGCGATCCCCGACTGCAGCGTTTGCGTGATCTTCGACATCGCGTCCGTCGCCGACGTGTCGAAGTAGGTCGCAAAGCCGTTCGGCTTGTGGGAGTTGAGCCCGAACGCCAGCGCGACCGCTCCCGTGCCGCCCGTCAGCGTACAGCGCTCGTGGATCGAGGAGTCCTGCATGGCTTTCTTTAGTGTCCCTTGCGGAACGAGCTTGCCGGTGATCGGCGCGAGGATCATCTGCGCCACCGCCGGACCGCAGAACACGTCTCGGTCCTGCTGATGGTACGGCGCCAAGAACGTCGGCATCCGGTTGATCATGTCGTCCCCTGTCATCGCGAGCGAACGAACGTCGCGCTCGTCTCCTCGTAGCGGTAGGCCATGATCGGCCGTGCGGGGTCCAGCGTGACGATCGTCGCATCGTCCGGCACGTCCGGCGCTGCGCCCGGGACCGGCTCCGATCCGTGCGTCCAGATGTAGAGCTGTGCGACGGCCGTGAAGTCGGCCGTAAAGGTCGGCGGCAGGACGACCGCGTTGACCGGTGATCGCCGCGTCGCCCCGTTGACCACCGCGTCCTGCAGCAGCCCGAAGGCGACGGCGACCGGTCCGGCGTTGCGCACGTCGTAGTGCCGGTGCGGGACCCGCGGGCCGTCGGAGGGCGGGCCGAACGCGGTGCCGTGGAACGGGTAGACACGGCGGTCCGCGGCCGGGTGGACGCTGTCGAGGATGCGCGGCGCGCGGCCCTCGGCGGACGCCGCCTCCGCCGCGTAGACGCCATAGGTCTCGTCCCAGCGCACGATGTTTTCAGAGGCCGGGGTCCACGCGAGCCAGGCCAGGTTCGGCTTCGCGTTTCGGGCCGACTTCGCCAGCACGAGGGTCGCCCCGGATTCAGCAAGCGCGCGAACGTGCGCCTCGTCGATCGCGAGCGTCAGCGTGTACGTCGTCAGCATCCAGCACCTCGAAGCTCGAGCGGAAAGGCCCAACGCGATCGTGCGGGCGGGATGTTACAGCGCGGTTACTAGCGTCGCCTGGGACGGTGATCGCGGTGACACCGTCGTACAAGACGGGATTCTCCGGCCTCCAAGCGGCGGTGAAGTGACGCAGGCGAAAGACAGTTCGGACCCCCGGGTGTTGGCGCATTCGATCGCCGACCGCGCTCCTCGAATCGTCGTGCTGGCCGCGCCGGCGGGCTATCGGAAAGGTGCGTTTCTCCGTGCCTACGCGGAACGGGCTGGGCCGCTGGTGTCGTGCGACCTGCCCGCCGGCGGTACGGACCTCGCCCGCACGGTCCTCGACGCGCTGGTCGCGGAGGACCGCTCACGGGCGGCGCGGTCCGCCGCCGACCGCTTAGCCCAGCGTCCGGAAGCGGCGTTCGCGACGTCGCGCGAGGCGCTGCGGCGGGAGTGGCCGCTGGCCGAGCGCTCGGCCGTGTTCGCCCTGCGCGACATCGCGGCGCAGTTGGCGACGCCGGCCGGCGTCGACCTGTTCGGAGAGCTCGTCGCAACGCTTCCCGGCGCGCGCATCCTAGCTCTGACGACGCGCACCGCGCTCCCGCCCGCGCTCGCTCAGATCGTCGAGCGCGAACGCAGCGCGGCGCTGGGTGTCCCCGATCTCGCGTTGAGCGCCGCCGCGGTGTCCGAGCTCGGGCGCCGCGCGGGGCTCCCGCCGGATGCGTCGACAGCGGTCTACGACGTCGCCGCCGGCTGGCCGCTCGTGTCGCGCCTTTTGGTCGGCCTGCTGCACCGCGACTCGCGCGAGGAGATCTTGGAAGCGGCCGCGGCGCTTCCCGCCGAGTCGATGCTGGCCTTCGCCGCGCACCGCACGATCGCGCGGCTCGCCGAGCCGGTGCGCGAGGCGCTCGTCGTGACGATGCTGCTGCGCGGTGCGTCGCACGTGGAGCTGGTGCGCGTCTTGGGCGATGAGTGCGACGATCTCGTGTTCGCGCGCCTCTCGAGCTTGCCGTTCGTCGAGCTGGACGGCGACTGCGCCGTGGTCCATCCCGAGATCGCCGCGCTGCTCCGCTCGCGCTTCGAATCGCTCGTCAAGGCGCTCTACGAGCGCACGCTGCACGTGCTCACCGGTGACGGTGCATACGTTGCCGCGGCGCGCATCGCGCTCGACGGCGGCGACGGCACGCGCGCCGCCGCGATCATCGACGCGGCGCCGCCGTACACGT
>JAXDMB010000177.1:0-4240 GCA_034666325.1 Vulcanimicrobiota bacterium | reverse complement strand
GAGCAGCGTCGTGCCCGTCGTGAGAGTCTCCGCGCCTTGCGGCGTGATGACGTCGGCGCTTCCCGCGCGCACCGTCACCTGCGTTGCGCCGCTGCCGTCGACCGTGACGCGATAGCTCCCGCTCGCGCGCGGCCGGATCGAGATCGACGGCGTGTCGATCTGCGAGCGGCCGTCGACGCCGTTCAAGAGGCGCAGGTCGATCGTACCTTCGGCGAGCTGCAGCTCCCGGTCGTTCGCGTCGAGATGCGTGAAGCGCATCTGCACGTTCGCGCCGAGCCGCACCGCGGACGCCGCGTCGAACTGCACCTCGGCGCGCGAGTCGTCGCCGGTGGTGACGTAGTCCGCGCCCAGCACCGGTGCGTTGATCACCGCGGAGGTCGTCGTCGCCGAGTCCCCGCGCTGCACGGCGACCTGCCCGCGAATGAGGCTGATGCGGCCGACGCCCACTCCGGCGCTCGCCGCCGTGGAATCGTCCGCACGTGCCGTCGCCGGCGCGACGAACACCATCGCCGCTGCGGCGAACGCCGCGAGCGGCGCGACGGATTTCCGGACGAACGATGAAAGCATGGGGACCGCCTCCGGGATCGGGATGGCTAGCGCTCCAGAACGTAGGTGCCCGGTGCGTCAACGAGCGGCGTATACTGCTCGTTTCCCAGGAAATGCCGCACGGGCACCGTCTCGGGCGAGCGCTGCGCGAGCCATGCCGTCCAGTCGGGCCACCAGGAGCCTTCGTGCTTGGGCGCCGCAGCCAGCCACTCGTCCGCGCTCGGCGGGTTGGGCGCTCCGGGCGGCGCGCCCCACCACACCGCTTTCTTCTTCGCGGGCGGGCTGATGATGCCGGCGATGTGCCCCGACGCGCCGAGCCGGAACGTCGTGTCGCCGCCGAACAGGCGCGTCATCGCGTACACCGAGCGCCATGGTGCGATGTGGTCTTCCGACGTCGCGACGCAATACGTGTCGAGCGTGATGCGGTGCAGGTCGATCGGGACGCCGTCGGCTTCGAGCACGTCCGGCTTGGCGAGGTTGTTTTCGACGTACATGTTGCGCAGGTAGTACGAGTGCGCCGCGCGCGGGATGCGCGTCGCATCGCTGTTCCAGTACAACAGATCGAACGCGGGCGCGTCCTTGCCGAGCAGATAGCGGTTGACGGCGACGCCCCAGATCAGGTCGTTCGCGCGCAGCATGTTGAACGTGTCGGCCATCGCGCGTCCGCTGAGCACGCCCTGCTCGTTCATCTGCTGGTCGATGTGCGCGAGCGCCTCGGCCGAGAGGAACGACATCACCTCGCCGGGGTCGGTGAAGTCGACCAATGCGGCGAAGAACGTCGCCGTGTTCACCGCCGTGCTGTTCGTGCGCGCGAGGTACGCGAGCGCCGTCGCGAGCAGCGTGCCGCCGATGCAGTAGCCGATCGCGTCCACGTCCGGCGTGCCGGCGATCTCGCTCGCGACGCGGATCGCGGCCAGCGGTCCGAGCTTCATGTAATCCGCCCACGTCAAGCCGGCGAGCGAGGCGTCCGGATTGCGCCACGAGATCACGAACGTGTTGCGGCCCTGGTCGGTGGCGTACTTCACGAAGCTGTTCGCCGGCTGCAGGTCGAGGATGTAGAACTTGTTGATCCAGGGCGGTACGATGATCAGCGGGCGCGCGTAGACCTGCTCCTGCGTGGGTGCGTACTGGATCAGCTCGATCAGCTCGTTGCGGAACACGACTTTGCCCTGCGTCGTCGCGACGTTCTTCCCGACGTCGAACGCCTTCTCGTCGACCAGCGCGGGGCGGCCCGCATTGTGCTGCGCGTCTTCGAGCACGTTCTGCATGCCGCGGCGGAGGTTCGCGCCGCCGCTGCGGATCGTCTCTTCCAGCACGTCGGGGTTGAACCACGGCACGTTGGTGGGGCTCATCGCGTCGCAGAACTGCTTGGCGAAAAAGCGCACGCGCCGCTTCGTCGTCTCGTCCACGCCTTCGGCTTTGTCGATCGAGTCCAGCACCGCTTGCGTCGCGAGCAGATAGCCTTGCTTCAGCGCGTCGAAATACGGGTTGGCCGACCAGGCGGGGTTGCTGAACCGTTTGTCGCCCGGCTCGGGCGTGACGACCGGCGCGCCGGGCGCTTCGCCGGACGCCGCGGCGTTCGCATCGCGCGTCGCGACGCCGCTCAGCGACTTGGCGAGCTCGAGCTGCGCTTCGAGCAGCTTGCCGGGCGTGGTCATCATCGACTGCCAGATTTGCATCGACATGGCGCCGACGCCCAGCGGATCGAACGGATTGTTGGCGCTCATAGGGGACCTCCGTAGTTCTACGGACGCGAACGCCGCCCCCCGGGCGCTACCGTCGGGTCATGGAGCGCACCCGCGAACTCATCCCGCCGCCCGCCGCCTGCACGGCGCGGCTCGCCCTTCCCGGCCTCTCGCCGGACGACGACGAGCCGGCCACGTACGAACGCAACGTCGAGAACTTCATCGGGACGGTTCGCGTGCCGGTCGGGATCGCCGGGCCGCTGACCGTGCACGGCGGCGCCGCGCACGGCACGTACTACGTTCCGCTCGCGACCACCGAAGCGGCGCTCGTCGCCTCGTACAGCCGTGGCGCGCAGCTCATCACGCGCGCCGGCGGCTGCACGGCGCGCGTGCTCGACGCGCGGATGCGCCGCGCGCCGGTGTTCCGGTTCGCCGACTTGCGCGAGACGACGGCCGCCGCGCTGTGGGTGCGCGAGAACGGCGAGCGGCTGCGCATCGCGGCCGAGGCGACGTCGCGGCACGCGCGGCTGCTCGATGTCGGCACGACGATCGAAGGCAATCATCTCTATCTGGACTGCGCGTACGCGACCGGCGAAGCCGCGGGGCAGAACATGGTGACGTTCGCGACCGAAGCGCTGTGCGCCGAGGTGCTCGCGCACGCGCCGGTACGTCCGCGCTCGTTCGCGGTGGAGTCGAACGCGTCGGGCGACAAGAAGGCCGCCGCGCAGTCGCTGCGCGGCACGCGGGGGCGGCGCGTGTGCGCGGACGTCACGATCTCCGCCGCGCTGCTCGAAGAGCGGCTGCGCGTGACGCCCGCGATGCTGGCCGCGTACTGGCGCACGGGCGCGGTCGCGTCGGCGCTGAGCGGAACGATCGGGATGCAGGGGATGTACGCGAACGCGCTGGCCGCGTTCTATCTCGCGACCGGCCAGGACGTCGCCTGCGTGGCGGAGTCGGCGGTTGGGATCACGCGGCTGGACGTCGCGCCGGACGGCGCGCTCTATGCGTGCGTGACGATGCCCAGCGTGATCGTCGCGACCGTGGGCGGCGGAACCGGTTTGCCGACGCAGCGCGCGGCGGCGCGGCTGCTGTCGCGCGGCGACGAGCCGCCGACCGCGGACGCGCTCGCGGAGATCGTGACGGCCGTCGTGCTTGCCGGAGAGATTTCGCTGACCGCGTCGCTGTGCGCGCACGAGTTCGCCTGCGCGCACCGCCGCTTCGCCCGCGAAGGCGCAAACGCCGCGGCAGCTTCGGAGCGAACGGCCGTGGGGATCTCCGCGTGAACCGCTGGCTCGTCTATGCGCGCGAGCGCTTTCCGCTCGGGCAGAACGGCGCGCTGATCGCGGCGTTCAGCGCGTCGGCGGTCGCGTTCTCCGCATTGGTGCGCGGCGCCACGCAGGTTCCCGCATGGTATCTGATCGCGGCGGGGTTCGCGTCGTCGTTTCTGATGTTCGCGCTGCTGCGGATCGCGGACGAGTTCAAGGATGCCGACGAGGATGCGCGCTGGCGGCCGTACCGGCCGGTGCCGCGCGGGCTCGTGACGCTGCGCGAGCTGCGGGTGGCCGGCGCGATGTGCATGGGGCTGCAGCTTGCGATCGCACTGGCGATCGACGTGCGGCTCGTGCCGGAGCTCCTGCTCGTGTGGGTGTGGTTCGGGCTGATGAGCAAGGAGTTCTTCGCGCGCGAATGGCTGCGCGCGCATCCTGTCGCGTACATCGGCTCGCACATGGTGATCGTGCCGCTGATCGACTGGTACGTCAGCTCGTTCGACTGGCTCGTGGCGGGCGTTCCGGCGCCGCACGCGCTCGGATGGTTTCTCGCGGTGACGTTCGTCAACGGGCTGGTCGTCGAAGTGGGGCGCAAGATCCGCGCACCGCAAGACGAGGAGCCCGGCGTCGAGACGTACACCGCGCTGTGGGGCCGCGTTCCCGCGACGGCGGTGTGGGCCGGCACGATCGCGTGCAACGTCGCGCTCGCGACGGCCGCCGCCGCGCAGGTCGGTTTCGCGC
>JAXDMB010000176.1:0-3753 GCA_034666325.1 Vulcanimicrobiota bacterium | reverse complement strand
TTGGACGAACTTCTGGCGCGCTCTGTCGCACGCCGACGCGCAAGCGCTCGCGCTGCTCGGCGGGGACGAGTCCTCGCGCGCGTGGTTCGCGCGTTACGCGCGGCGCGCGGCGGACGACGCGCGCGATGACGGCGAGCGACGCGCCGCGATGCGCGCGGTGAACCCGAAATACGTGCTGCGCAACTGGGTCGCACAGGAAGCGATCGCGGCATGCGAAGCGGGCGACGACACGGTGGTGAACGCGGTCCTCGACGTGCTGCGCGCGCCGTTCGACGAGCATCCCGAACGCGAAGCCTGGGCGCAGCCCGCCCCCGCGCAGTACCGCGGCCTGTCCGTCAGCTGCTCGTCATGACGTTCGGCCGCACTCGAGGCGCCTCGGTGTCCGCCACGCTCACCGCCCTCCAGTTCGCGCGAATGGTACGCCGGTAGGCATTTGCCCGCCGTTCCGCCGAGGACGCCGGACGCCCCCTCGTGAACCGCGCGCAGGTGGAACGGCAGCACGGCGAGGTCAGACTTCTCATCCGCGGGATCGCAAAGGGCGTGGCGAGTCCCGAGATCGCGGCGCTCTTCGCTCCGTTCGGCGGGGACCCGGAGCGGATCGCGCTGCCGCGCGACCGCCGCACGCGCCGGCGCAAAGGGATCGCGTACGTGTTCGTCCCGAGCGCGCACGCGGCGCGCGCGGCGATCGAAGCGCTCAACGAGACGATGCTGCAGGACAAGCAGATCACGATCGAGATCGCCGCGGAGCGCCCGCCCAAGAAGCCGCGCCGCTTCGGCCCGCCGCCGGGCGCAGCCGCCGGCCCGCGCCCGCCCCGCCGCTTCTGACGCAGGTCCGGCCACCGGGCCGGGCCGCTATTGCAGGTACTTCTCGACCGTCTCCGCGCTGCGCTCGTGCGCGACGCTGGGGTCCTGGCCGAACTCTTCGCGCGCGCGGCGCTGCCGCAGCAGATCCCACAGGCGGTCGAGCTGGACGTTGATGTCCCCGAGGCGCGTGCGCTCGGTGGACGACACCGTGCCGCCCTTCTCGAGCAGCGAGTGCTCCTCGGCGACGAGGCGTTCGATCTGCTGGTGCAGTTCCTGATCGTTCACGAGCGCAGTCTTCCCATTCCGACGGGGAACACCCATCGGTGAGGCCGTCCGGCGCGGCGGCCGCGAGCAAGGCCACGGTCGCGTCTCCGAAGGAGACCGCTTCCGATTCCTACGAAGGTACGCGAGTTTTGTCGGGCCGTTGCCTACACTACGTGTGAGGCGGCCGCTGGATATGACGGAGACTGCCGTCCAAGTCTGAGGAGAGATAGTTGGCTCACGCAGAGGCGTACAAAGATCCGGGCACGCCGGAGGAACAGACCCGGCGCACCTTCATGGCAAACGCCGTCATCGCGATGAGCGGCGTGATCGGGCTCGGCCTCGTGATCCCGCTCGTCACGTCGCTGCTCCCCGCGGCTGATGCCACCAACGACCAATGGTCGTCGCTCACGCCCGAAGAAGCCGCCGCTTTCAAAAAGGCGACCGAGAAACAGCCCGTCAAGGTGACGTTCCACGTTCACGAGACGAACGGCTATATCGGCGCCATCGACACCGAGCAGTTCGTGTGGGCCGTCAAAGCGACGGACCAGCAGATGCAGCAGGAACGCCCGGAGCTGTTCACCGGCGTCGACAAGCTGCCGTATCCCGCCGTGAGCATGGGCTTCGTCGTGTTCAGCCCGATCTGCCCGCATCTCGGCTGCAAATACGCCTGGAGCACCGCGCAGAACAAGTTCCTGTGCCCGTGCCACGGCTCGGTGTACAGCGAGCTCGGCAAGCACGAAGCCGGTCCGGCCCTGCGCGGGCTCGACCCGCTGCCGCTGCGCGACTTCCAAGGCAAAGTGCAGATCACGTGGATCGAGTACAAGTTCAACTCGCCGCAGCTGATCGTCCAGAAGGTCGGGTAGCCGCCACATGCTGACCTGGCTCGACCAGCGCACCGGCGTCGTCACCGCGACGAAGGGCTTCCTCACCGAAGACGTTCCGGGTGGTGCTTCCTACTGGTACGCGTTCGGCAGCGCGACGGTGTTCGCGATGATGCTGCAGATCGCGACCGGCATCTTCCTGTGCTTCTACTATGCGCCGTCCACCGCGACGGCGTACGAGTCGACGAAGTTCCTCATGGAGAAAGTGCCGGCCGGCCATCTCGTGCTGTCGCTGCACTACTGGGGCGCTTCGGCGATGATCGCGTTCATGGCGATGCACTTGCTGCAAGTGCTGCTGTGGGGGGCGTACAAGAAGCCGCGCGAGCTGCAGTGGATCGTCGGCGTGCTGCTGTTCATCATCACGCTGGTCCTCGGCTTGACCGGCTACCTGCTGCCGTGGGATCTCAACGCGCTGCTCGCGTCGCGCGTCGCGATCAACATCTCCGGCAACGCGCCGGTCCTCGGGCCAGCCGTGCTCAACTTCCTGCAGGACGGCAACGGCATCGGGACGCTCACCATCAACCGCTTCTTCGGCATCCACGTGTGGCTGATGCCCGCGCTGCTGATCGGTTTGGTGGGGATGCACCTCGCGATCTTCCGCTGGAACGGCCCCGCCGGTCCGCCGGTCGATGAAGCGCCGAAGCTCAAGCCGGGCCGCTTCTGGCCGGACCAGCTGTTCATGGACACCGTGCTGTCGTTCGCGATGTTCGTGATCGTCGTTGCGCTCGCGGTGTTCTCACCGGCGCCGCTCGACGCGAAGGCCGATCCGAACGACGCGCAGTTCGTGCCGTATCCGGCCTGGTATTTCTTGGCGCTGTACGCGCTGCTCGACGTGGTCGGAAACTTTCCGCCGGCGATCGTGCAGATCGCGACGCTCTTCGCGACCATCGTCGGACCGACGCTGCTGATTTTGCTGCTCGTCGTGCTTCCGTTCGTCGACAAGAACCCGTCGCGGCGGCTCTCGCGCCGCCCCTGGGTGCTCGGCGGAACGGCGCTGGTGATGATCGGCGCGATCGCGCTGAGCTTCATCGGCCAGCGCAACGTAGTCGAGCAGCAGCTCGCGCACAACATCATCGGCCCGAACGCGCCGGTCGCGGTCGCCGCAAGCGGCGGCGGCGTCGGCGCTGTAGGCGGCGGTGCGCTGCAAACAGGACCCAACGGCACCGCGGGTACGACGAGCAGCAGCGCAACGCAGGGCGGCACGACGCCGGCGACAGCGGGCGCGGGCGCGTCGGTGTACACCGCAAATTGTTCCGGCTGTCACGGCGCAACGGGAACCGGCGTCGCGGGACAGTTCCCGCCGCTCGCCGGCAACGACTTCGTGACCGGCGACAAGAAGAAAGTCGTCGGCGTGATCCTCAACGGGCTCAACGGCAAGATCGACGTGAAGGGCACGACCTACAACAGCGTGATGCCGCCGTGGAAGGGCACGCTCACGAACAAGCAGATCGCCGACGTAGCCACCTACATCCGCAATGCATGGGGCAACAAAGCCGATACGGTGTCGGAAGCCGACGTAACGGGCTACAAACCGTAGCGCAGTCGTCCAAAGCGACGGCACGGATACAGACAGCGAGCCCGCCGGCAAATCGGCGGGCTCGTTCCGTTCAGCCGCCGCGCCGCATTAGTAGACGGGGCCGGGAAGAATGGGAACGCGCGTGACGCCCTTTTTCGTGCGCACGGTAACGTAGCGCGGCGGCGCCGCGCTCGTGACGTCGAGCTGCTGCGCCGTGACCCACGTCAGGCGCTGGGCGCACATCATCGCCATCGTTCCCGGCCGGCGGTATTGCAGGAGATTGAACTG